>JAJDJN010000108.1 GCA_030267245.1 Desulfovibrio sp. OttesenSCG-928-A18 | reverse complement strand
GCGCCGCAAGCAGCGGAAAGATCAGTTCCGGATCAAGTTTGCGCAGGCAGGCAAGATCTTCGGGGCAAGTGGCGCGCCGGCAGGGCTGACAGCTCAGGTCCATAAACTGTTTTGCCTGAACATGCATATGCTTTTCAGAAGGAAAGGTCCAGCCGGTGCCTGTTGCTCCCAGGATGGTGAAGCTTGGCACCCCAAGGGCGACCGCCATATGCCTCGGGGCGGAGCAGTTGCCCAGGTGCAGCCCCGCGCCGGCAATGCAGGCCGCGACATGGCGCAGGCTCTGCACGCCGGGGAAGAGGCGCACCTTGTCCCGCTCCCGGCACAGGACGCGCAGCGAGCGCACCTGTTCTTCCTCGCCCGGGCCGTAGGTGAGCAGAAAGTGCAGGTCCGGAAACTCCCTGCCCAGCATATCGAGCAAGGCGGCATAATGCCGCTCCGGCCAGCGCCTGTTGGCGCTTCGGTGCGTGGCGTCCACGCTGATGAAGTCTTTGCCCTCAAGGCCCATGTCCCGGAGCAGTTCCCGGCCGGCCCGCTGTTCCGCGTCCGTCAGATAAAGGCGGGGGGCCTCGCCGTTCCAGCGGATGCCGAGGGGGCTCAGCACCCCGGCCTTGGCGGCCGCGGAGTAGCCCGCCAGGTCGGGCACCTGGCGGGTGTACAGCCAGCGGGTGAAGCAGCGTCCTTGCGGGGCCAGTTTTACCCTGGCGCGTGAAAGGGCCGCCACCCAGGTGCAGCGGGGCAGATGCTGGAAGTTGACGAGAAGGTCGTACCTGTTCGCGGCCACCTTGCGGTAAAAGGCGAATTGGTGCAGCGGGGTGGGCAGGCTTTTTTTGTCCAGCTCCCAGATTTTGTGTACGTGGGGATTGTTTTCCAGCATGGGGGCGCAACGCTTTTCCGTGTACACGTGAATTTCGGCCCCGGGGTAGTGTTTTGCGAGAAGCTCGATGGCGGGGGTGCTCAGGAGCACGTCGCCGATCTGTCTGAGCTGGCAGACAAGAATGCGGCCCACTGTCCCTGGCGGGGCAAGGGCCGCGTCCGGGCCGATCTCTGTATCAGGTGGCGTAGCGGGGGACGCCGGAGGCATTTTGTTCATGCGATATCCAGGTTAGAGTCTGCCCACCGCTTCGACAATGCGCAGGCACATGTCCGCCTTGTTCAGGGTATAAAGATGGATCCCCGGAGCGCCGCCGTCAAGAAGACGCCGGATCTGTTCGACCGCATAGGCGATGCCCGCTTCCTGCACGGCCTCGACCCCGCCCTTGCGGTTAGCTTCTTCAATGGCGTAGTACAGTTTTGCGGAAATATTGCAGCCGCTGAGCGAAAAGACCCGGCGGATGGACTCCAGACTTTGAATGGGCAGTACTCCCGGCAGAATCGCTTTGTCAATGCCCAAAAGGCGCATCTGCTCCACATATTCAAAGTATTCACGCGGGTCAAAAAACAGCTGGGTTACGGCGAAGTCGCTGCCAGCATTAAGCTTCAGCGCCGTTGCCTTGCGATCGGCCGCAAAAGTTTCGGATTCGGGGTGCGGGGTCAGGTAGGCCGCCACCCCGATGCCCAGATCCGGAAATTCTTTGCGGACAAAGCGAACGAGGTCCGAAGCATAAGTGAATTCGCAGGCCTGCCAGTCCACGCTCATTCCCTTGGGCGCATCGCCCCTGAGGGCGAGGATGTTGTGCACTCCACCGGCCTTGAGGGTCTGTATGAATTCGCGTACGCTTTCACCAGTGGCGCCGACGCAGGTCAGGTGCGCCATGGGCGTAACGCCCATGGCCGCCAGGCGCGAGGTTATTTCCAGGGTGTAATCCCTGGTGCTTCCGCCCGCGCCGTATGTTACTGAAGCAAACAGGGGATTAACGGCCCGCAACTTGTCCACTGCGGCGAAAAACTGCGGCCAGTTCTCACGCTCCTTGGGCGGAAAGAATTCCAGGGAGTAAAAGGGACTGCGCTGTTTTAATAATTCGATGATTCTCACTGTGCTATCCTTGTGCGGAAAAAGGTGGCGCCGTCATCCCGCTGAAACTTTGCGCGGGGATATATTGATGCTTATATCAAGATAACTTGATATGTCAACAGGGCCTGCAAAAAATCTTCCCGGCCACGGGCCGGAGCGGTAAACATACGTGAATCAGAAAGAAACTCCAGCAAGCGCTGGAAAAAAGTCGCGCATCGGCCCTCTGGTCTTTGGCGGCCTTCTTGTCCCGGCCCTTGCGCTCATTCTCGGCTTTGCCCTTGCCGGCGCGCCGCGCATGGCGGCGGCGGACGCGGCGGCCCCGGACGGCGGCAGCGACGCCCTGTCCGGGGGCCTTGTCTGGTCGCAGGCCGCCCCCGGGCTGGAACTCGGTCTGGGGATGCTTGCGGAAACCCGTTCCCGTTCCCCCTCGGCCATGTTTGTGGTGCTGCGTTTTACCCCTTCGGAGCAGGATCTGACTCTGGAGATGGCCAGGGAAAAGGGGGCGAGCCTTTCCCCTGCCGGCTGGTGCCGCGAAGCCGGTCTGCGGGCCGGGATCAACGCTTCCATGTATCTGCCGGACAAAGTAACGAGCACGGGCTATATGCGCAAAGACGCCGTGGTGAACAACAGCCACGTCGGGACAAGGCTGGGGGCTTTTTTTGTCGCCCGTCCGCGTCTGGACGGGCTGCCGGCCGCCGATATCATCAACCGCGGGAGCGACGGCTGGGAACAGACCCTTGACGCCTACGCCATGGTGGTACAGAACTATCGCATTCTCGGGCCTGAAGGGCGGCTGCTGTGGAAGGGGAAGGGGGAAAAGCACAGCATTGCCGCTCTGGGCAAGGACAGACAGGGCAGGATGCTCTTTTTGCTCTGCCAGGAGCCGGTGAGCGTGGAGCGTTTTGTGGATTGCCTGAACGAGTTCGGCCTTGAACCTTCCGCCCTTGCTTATGTGGAGGGCGGGCGGCAGGCCGCGCTTTTTCTCAGAATACGCGATGGGGAGGATGAAATGCCGCCCCCAGACCTGACGGGCGCGGCGGTTTATCCCTTGCCGGATGGCAAAGTATATGTCTGGCGGGGGAGGCGCTCGCCAATCAACACGCCGGGCAACCCGGACGGGCCGGTGCCGAACGTGATCGGGCTTCGCATGCAATAAGCCGGCCCGGGCATGCGCATTGGGCGGAAATTACTGGTGCGGTCCGTTTTCTTCCTCATCCATGAACATGGCCTCCTCCTCCTGGGCTTCCAGGGTATCCACCTTTTCCTGCAGCCATTCCAGCACGGCGCGGGCGGTGTGATAATTTAGGATAAGCCGGGAATGAATGGTGCGCGTAACGAGCTTCAGATTTTCGTCATAGGGCGCCAACTCGTGCCCCAGGCTGCCGTCCGGGGCGAGGATGCGCTCGGAATAGGGGGGGAGCTTGTCGCTTTCGGTATAAAAATTCAGTTCTATCTCGCCCTGCGGGTTTATGCCGCCCCAGACCCCGTGGGAATACTGGATGCGCGCATCAGGGTTTTGTTCATACTCATAGCGGATGCGCAGAGGCCCTTTGTCCTCGTTGTTCATGGGTTCTCCTTACAGGAACAGGGGTAGGCAGGATCGGGACGGGGAGGAACGAGGCGGCACCGCGTAGAAAGGGCGGCTCTGTCCGATGTAAAGCAGACCGCGTCCCTGGCCCCGGGAGTTTGTAGCAGCCTTTGGCGCACAGCGCAAAGGGATACTACGGATCAGATATTGGTATACAAAAGCCGCCCGCCGGCCAGTTCGGGGATTAGAACCGGATGACGCGCCGCCGGCCTGCCCAGTTCGCCGTTGGGCAAGGGCGCCTGCCCGGCCTGCAGATAGACGGGATGCATGGCGTTTTGCCGTATCTTGTTGTTGCGCAACAAAATACGTTGACTGATCCGGACATCCTCAAACAGGGATGTATATGGTTCAGGCAGATATGGGGCATCCCACCGGGACTTGTGAAAGCGCGTCTCGGGGATCTTTATCGGCAGTTCTATGGAACCGACAAGGGCTTCCAATTCTTCAAACTGTGCCATGGCACACACCTTTTTCGTGACGCTGGGCCTGTGACGTTGGGACTGTTCGCGCTACGGCCCCGGCGTTTGCAGCGCTGTTCCGGGCCGCAAGTCCGGCCAAGGCCGCTGCTCCGTCTTTCAGCCAGTGTAGGACAGAAAAAAATCCAAGTAAAGAACATGTTGGCGGCGGCTGGCAGTGCCGTGAACCGGCAGGGCCCTGATCCGAACTTGACGTAAGCGCCACTTATGGGCGAATCTCGTGCTCCCCTGCCGTAAGCGTCGGTCCAGGGACTGTTCCGCGCTTGCAGGAACCGGCGCAAAGGGCTTTTGCGTCGCAAGGGCGGGTATGCAACAAAACATTTACCGGAGCGTATATGTCTGAATATCGTGTGATCGATCTGGAAGTGCAGCCTTATTTTGATCTGGAATTGCTCCTGAGCGTCAGTCAGGAAACCCGCATCGGCGGGGAGTTGATGGAGGCCATGGCCGGGGCGTGGGACAAATGGGCGCCGCATGTGCGGGCAAAGCGGATCGAGATTGGCAAGGACAGCTATTTGCTGGCCTGGCTTGATGAAGCGGTTGAAGAGGCTGTGGATGACAAATGGGAGGAAGCCCCTTCCGAGGCCTTTTTGTTCAATGCCCTGGCGCAGGTCATGCTCATGGGGGCCGTGCACGACCTTGTGCCCCAGGTGGAGGAGATCGGCTGCGCGCCCGCTCCGCGCCCCACGGATGCCCTTGCCGAAGCCCTGGCCTCGTTGGGGGTTCCTTACGCCAGCCCGGGCGAACCCGGCCTTGCGCGCCGTTATGCGGTGAACACCTATTTCCCCTTCCGGGGCGGCTGTGAAATTTGTACGTTGCAGCGGCAATGCCCCAAAGGCGGCGGGCAGGGCGGCGACTTTTCAATTACGCTGCCCGGCTATGAAAAATAGCCCCTCTGGCCGCCGGGGCATTTTCGGAATTGTCACCGCTGCCGGAAGCGGGGCTGGATAGCCCTTCTGGCCGCCGGGGCATTTTGCTCGCGCCTGGTGTTAACAGGCCCTAATTGAGGGCAAAAAAGCTGCGGACCTCGCGCACCTTCTCGTCAAGGATCGTACATTGCTCCTGCAGCTCTTCCGGGCTCATGCCGATTTTGTCCCAGGCCAGCGCGGCAAGGGGGGGGATGAACAGTTCACCGCTTGTGCCGTAGCCCAGGGCCTGGACTATGGCATTGGCAATGGGCAGGATGACTTCCTCAACAGTGGACTTTTCGGTCAGTTTTTCGTGGTGTCTGGTGACCCGTTCGGCCAGCTCCGCCGGGCAACGCCATGATTCCAGCAGTTTGCCCCCGAGTTTTTCGTGCGAAAAGCCCAGTGTTTCGCGTTCGAGTTCGTTTACGGGGATCTGTTGCCGCTTGGCCTCGGTCAGAATATACAGGGTGTGCGCGGGCAATTGGGTGTAAATGAGCAATTTTCCTATATCGTGGAGCAGCCCGCTTACAAAATAGCCTTCAAACTGTGTTGCCCCGGCAAAACGGGCGAGTTGTCGGGCGCAGACGCCGCAACTTATGGAATGGGCCCAGAAGGATTGCATGTTGACCAGAGAGGTCGGTATGCCCTTGAAGGCCGTGACCAGGGTCGCTCCCATGGCCAGCATCACCAGTTGGCGCGTGCCTACCAGCACGACCGCGCGGAAGATGGTGTCTATTTTTTGCGCCAGTCCGTAAAAGGGGCTGTTCACCAGCTTGAGCAGTTTGGCGCTCAGGGCGGGGTCGGTTGAAATGACCCTGGCGATGTCGTCCGTGGACGCTCTGGGGTCGTTAATCATCTCCACCAGGTGGTGAAAGATTGTCGGCAAGGTACCCATGCGCTGGCTCGAGTCCAGCAGGGGCTGCAGGGCGACCCTGGGCGGCCGCTCGGTTTGAAAGGCCGGCAGGGGTTTTGAGCCGCGCTGGATTTTGCCGGACTTGCTCAGCATAAAACGGCTCTGGCGCTCGATGGCCCGGTCAAAAAGCACCTGATTGTGGGCATCGTTCATGTCGAGCCGTTGAAAGCGCTCCATGACGGTTTCACGGACAGCCTCCATTATGTCTTCGGGCTGTTCCTCCATCATGGTCTCTTTGCCGGGAACGGCGCGCTCCTCGACCGCAATGCTCGAGAAGCCCCATTCCTTGAGCATGCGCAGGTGCTCCTGGGTGATGGTTTCTCCCGGCGGCAGCAAAAGTTTGCCCTCACCGGAATAAACCGCACGGGCCAGACGCCGGCCCGGGCTTATGCTGTCAATATCCAGAATTTCCATGGCTCTCTCATACGCTGGGCGATTGAAGCCCTGTACGCGTTTTTTCGCCTGTGGTAAAGTACGCGGAACAGATGGCGCAGTATGAGCAACTCTCAAACATGCTTATACTTTTTACCCGTTTTCAGGGGAAAAGTCTGCTTTTTTTTCCGCTACCCGCTTTTGCCTGATAATTGCGATACGCGCGTATTGACAAAGCGGGGGAGATTGCTGAGGATTGCCGCCTGACCCGGAGCACCCGCCCAGGGCGGGCTGCTCCAGCAGGCCTTGAGCCTTGATGACGAAGGCGGATACAAGGCCCCCTGAAATCATTGCGGCCCCTTAAACCATTGCGGGCCCTTAAACCCTTGCGAACAGTCAATGCCTTTTCTCTGGAGGAATTTGTGATCAGCGTTCTTGATATAGGACTGGCGATAGTAATCTTGCTTTTTCTCGTTCGCGGCCTTTTGCGCGGACTGGTGAACGAGGTGGCAGGGCTGGTGGGCATTTTTTTGGGGCTTTTTCTCGCCGGCCGTTTTCATCCTCAACTCAGCCCGCAGCTGGTTGGAGTGACCGGCAGTGAAAATATGGCATTCGGAGCGGCTTATGCGATTATTTTTGTGGCCGTCTGCATTGTTGTGGCCCTGATTGCCATGGTTGTCCGCCGCTTTCTTTCCTTTGCGCTGCCCTCCTGGCTGGATAATCTGCTCGGCGCCTTTGTCGGCTCCTTGAAGGGCATTCTGGCCAGTGCCATTGTTATCGCTTTGATGCAGCGCTTTGCCCCGGCCTCGCCCTTTTATAAAAATTCCATCCTGGCTACCTATCTGGATGCTGTGACCACTTTTGCCCGTTCCCTGTTGCCGGCTTTTGTCTGATCCTCAGCCGCCCCCGCGCGTTGGAGCGGCACAAAAAAAGGCTGA
>JAJDJN010000107.1 GCA_030267245.1 Desulfovibrio sp. OttesenSCG-928-A18 | reverse complement strand
GCCCCTTTGGCGGAGTCCAGGGGCAGCGCCCCTGGCGGGGTTCAATCAGCAAAGCAGCCCGCGAGATTGGGGTCCGAATCCATCATGTCCTTGATTTCCGGCAGGCAGTCGCGCTGGGAGAGCACCGTATAGTAGTTCTCCTTGATGCCCGGAGCCAGGCGGACCGCTTCAAGCCATTCGGCGCGAGAAAAGGGATCGCTGCGGACGGCCTGCCAGAAGCCGGTTTTTTCAAAAAGTCCGGCAATGCGTTCACCGCGTCTGCCCTGCAGCCTGCTCATCATATAGGTGGCCAGCCCGACTTGCAGTCCGTGCAGGCGCGGGCGCGCCGACGTGGCGTCAAGGGCGTGTGAGACAAGATGTTCGCTGCCGCTGGCGGGGCGCGAAGAGCCGCAGATTTCCATGGCGATGCCGTTGAGCATCAGGGCCGTGCCCAGAAGGGCCGTGCCGGCGGCGTCAAAATCTGGCGCGGCCATGAACTGGTAGACAGTGGCGTCGGACAGCAGCGCGGCCAGGTCGTTGACCGCTTCCCCCCGGTTGTGAAAAGCCAGTTTCCAGTCCACCACGGCCGTGAGTTTGGACACCAGATCGCCCACCCCCGAAAGCCAGAGGATCTTTGGCGCGCCCAAAGCGACATCCACATCAATAATGACCCCCTGGGGCAGTGCGGCCGGCAGGGAGCGGCGTTTGCCGGCGATGGTCAGACTGGACTGGGGGCTGCAAAAGCCGTCGTTGGAAAGGGAAGTGGGCACGGCGAAATAGGGACGCTGGGCGAGAAAGGCCACGTACTTGGCCGTATCCAGCGCCTTGCCGCCTCCGATGCCTACAATGGCGGCCACCTTTCCGGGCATGCGGGCGAAAATGCGTACCGCGTCCTCAAAGCTGTTGCCGTTGATCTCGATCCAGTCCGCAAGATCCACGTCCGCTCCGTCCACAGCGTTTTTTGCCGTCTGCGCCACCTTGTCCGGCAGTGGGCTTGCGAGGATGAGCACCGGCCGCCGCCGCTCGCGCTGCAGATAGACGCCAAGGCGCTGCAAGGCGCCGGGTTTGATGCGCACCAGCCGGGGAATGCGGATCTGCGTCGGCGCGTTCATGAACCGGCCTCCATGGCCAGCAGTTGGCGGGCTACATCCGACCAGCGTTCAAAGGGCCGGTACTCCACGCCGCGCTCGGCCAGCGCCCCGGCCAGGGCCGCGCGCGCAAAACGCAGCCCGGGCTCCACCAGAAGGGCGGCCTCCAGGTCCGTATGTCCGTCCCCGGCATAGGCCGTCAGCGCGCCGCGTTCGAGGTGGAAACGGACGATCCCGGCCTTGTCCACGCCAGTTTCGGGGCTGTAAAAAGGCGTGGCGGCCGGCTCTTCCATTTCCAGCGGTCCGCCTTCATGATAGGTGCCGGGGTTGGCGTATACTTCGAGCGAGAGCCCCAGGGGCTTGAGAATCCTGTCAATATACCAGGCGCAGCCGGCCGAGGCCACGATGACCCGCCAGCCGGCGCCGTGCAGGGCGGCCACGCTGTCGGCCAGGGCCGGGTCCGGGTGCATATCCCGGATCAATTCCAGAACCGTATCCTCGGGCGCGCGTATCCGGCGAAAAATACTCTGCAGGGCGGTAAAATGCGTTATCCTGCCCATACGGTATTCCTGCCAGAAGCGCAGATCTTCCGGTTGCAGCAAACGTTCCACAGCGAGCAGATAAAAGTCCTCGGCGGTCATGGTGCCGTCAAAGTCGCTGACGAGAATTTTGTGCGCCATGCTCATGGTGCCTCCTGTCGTATGTAATGCCGGGGCCGCGCAAGGTCGGGAAGCTTCCGCGCGGCACGGTCCGGATGCGGTGCCGGGTACGCCGCCAGCGGCAAGGGTAAACCGCCGCAGGCCAAGAGAGCAAGGGAAAAGCGATACTGCCGGCAAGGACCGCGCGCGGGCCCCATGGAAGCTTACGGACGCGGGGACTTCGCAGACCCTTGGCAGGTGGAGAAATATACGGTATTTACCCTTTCCCGCCTGTTCCGGATCCGCGCCCTGCCAGGGCAAAGGAATGGCGACAACAGCGATGACCGACCCCGACGAGGGCCCACATGAGCAGTTCCGACCACGATTCCGGCAAAGCCGCATTTGACCCGACGCAGGACTTTTTGCAAAAACTGCCGGAGATCCGCCCCGGAGAGCAATTCTGGTTCGCCTGTCATCCGGATGTTCCCTGCTTTAACGCCTGCTGTTCCGATTTGACCATGCCGCTTACGCCCTATGACGTGCTGCGTCTGTGCTCCGGACTGAAGATGAGCAGCGAGGAATTTTTTGAAGAATTCGCCGTTGTCGGCTGCTATGAAGACACGGGCTTCCCCCTGCTGCACCTGCGCATGCTGGATGCCCCGGGAAGGCCCTGCCCCTTTGTGACCGAGCAGGGCTGCGGCGTGTATGAACACCGCTCTTCCGCCTGCCGCACCTACCCCCTGGGCCGCGCCACGCGCCCGGAGCAGGGGCAGGAGCGGGTTCAGGGCCAGGGCCAGCCCCAAGCACAGGACAGGCCACAGAACGGGACGAAAAGCCCGGCACGGAGCCGGGAAGTCGAAGACCGGGCGCCGCTGCGCGAAGAGGGGCTGGCGTCGGCGCGGGAACTGCCCCTTGTGGAACAGTATTTTCTTGTCCGGGAAGGACATTGCCGGGGCTTTGAGGAGCAGAAAAGCTGGACCGTGGAGAGCTGGCTCAAGGATCAGAGCATAGAAAAATACAACCGGATGAACGATCGCTACATGCGGCTCATCGCGCGCTACAAGAGCTTGTCCGCCGGCGCGCTTTTGTCCGGCAGGCATGCCACCATGGCCCTTTTGTGCCTGTACCAGCAGGACAGGTTCGCCGAGTTCATCCGCAGCGTGGATCTTTTTTCCCGCCTGAGCCTTCAGGGGGAGCACGCGGACAGGGACAAGGATGCGTTCAAGGCCGAAATTCTGGACGATTCCGAGGCCAGGCTGCTCTTTGCCTTTGACTGGCTGGAACTCGTGCTTTTCGGCGCCAGCGCCAAGCTGCTCCCGGCCAACGCCCCGGCCTGAAAAAGGCCGGACGCGCGAGGCTGTTCCGGCCGCAGAGGCCGATACTTCCGGTTCCCGGAGCCCGCGCCTTTTCATCCCGCGCCATTTCGGCTATAGTGCGAAAAAATATGTACTACATGTGCGCGGAAGAATGGCGCCCATCCGCTTTGGATATTTTTGCCTTAGAGTGCCAAGGCGCAAATTTCCTCTTCCCTTATTTTGCAGAATGATGCAAGGCTAGTTGGAGACTATTTCCCTGGCCGCGTTTTGCTCACGCCATACGGCCGCGCCGCTTTCCCCCGCGCGGTCCGGCCCCTTCACTGTCCAGGCCATTCGGCGCACAGGCATTCGCTGGCGGCAACCCGGAGCACCGGTCTGCCGTTGTTTTATGATAACCCCGAGTTTATGCAAGGAGAACTTTTGTTATGGCCAGAAAAATGAAAACCATGGACGGCAACAACGCCGCTGCTTATATCGCCTACGCTTTGAGCGATACCTCCGCCATCTACCCCATCACCCCCTCCTCGGTCATGGCGGAAGAAGCGGAAGAATGGGCCGCCAAAGGGGTGAAAAACATATTCGGGCAGACGGTGCTGGTCCGTCAGTTGCAGTCCGAAGCGGGCGCAGCCGGTGCCGTGCACGGTTCTCTTGCCGCTGGCGCGCTCACCACGACCTTTACGGCATCCCAGGGCCTTTTGCTCATGATTCCCAACATGTACAAGATTTCCGGCGAACTTTTGCCCGCCGTGTTCCATGTTTCGGCCCGGGCCATTGCCGCCCACGCCCTTTCCATTTTCGGCGATCACCAGGACGTGATGGCCGCCAGGCAAACCGGCTTTGCCCTGCTGGCCTCTTCATCGGTGCAGGAAGCCATGGACCTTGCCCTTGTCACCCACCTTGCCGCCATTGAAGGCAGCGTGCCCTTCTGTCATTTCTTTGATGGCTTCCGCACTTCGCACGAGATCCAGAAAATCGAAGTCATCGACTATGACGAGATCAAAAAAGTGGTCAACTGGGACAAGATCGAAGAGTTCCGCATGAACGCCATGCACCCGGAGCACCCGGACGTGCGCGGCACGGCCCAGAATCCGGATATCTACTTCCAGGGCCGCGAAGCGGCCAACGGCTATTACGAGGCCCTGCCCGGCATCGTGATCCAGCAGATGGGCAAGGTGGCAAAGATCACCGGCCGCAAATACCGTCTTTTCGACTATGTGGGACACCCGGAAGCGGATCGGGTGATCATTGCCATGGGCTCGGCCTGCGAAACCATTTCCGAAGTGGTCGACTACCTCAACTCCACCGGGCAGAAAACCGGCCTGGTCAAAGTGCGCCTGTTCCGCCCCTTCTCGACGGAGCATCTGCTTCAGGCCATCCCGGCCAGCGCGCAGACCATTACCGTGCTCGACCGGACCAAGGAACCCGGCTGCCTTGGCGAACCCCTGTATACCGACGTGTGCACCGCCTTTTTCGAGCAGGGCAACATGCCGACCATCGTGGGCGGCCGCTACGGGCTCGGGTCCAAGGAGTTCTCTCCGGCCATGGCCAAAGCTGTTTTTGACAACATGTTGTCCACCGCCCCCAAAAACCACTTCAGCGTGGGCATTGAGGACGATGTGACCTTCACCTCCCTGCCGGTGGACGAAGACATCAACACGGTTCCCGAAGGCACGGTGCAGTGCAAGTTCTTCGGCCTTGGCGCGGACGGCACCGTGGGCGCCAACAAGCAGGCCATCAAAATCATTGGCGACAACACAAACATGTACGCCCAGGGCTACTTTGCCTACGACTCGAAAAAGTCCGGCGGCTTCACCGTATCGCACCTGCGCTTTGGCAACTCGCCCATCACCTCCACCTACCTGGTCAACCAGGCCGATTACATTGCCTGCCACAACCCCGCCTATGTGCACCTGTACGACGTGCTGGAAGGGATCAAGGACGGCGGCGTGTTCGTGCTCAACTCGCCCTGGTCGGCCAAGGACATGGACAAGGAGCTGCCCGCCGCCATGCGCCGGGTGATCGCCAGAAAAAAATTGCAGTTCTATAACGTGGATGCGGTCAAGGTCGCTTCTGAAGTCGGCCTTGGCGGCCGCATCAACATGATTATGCAGACCGCCTTTTTCAAGCTCTCCAAGGTGCTGCCCTTTGAACAGGCCGTGGCCCTGCTCAAGGATTCCATCAAAAAGACTTACGGCAGCAAGGGCGACAAGATTGTGAACATGAACATCGCGGCGGTGGACAAGGCGGTGGACGCCCTGACCGCCGTCAAGTACCCGGCCTCATGGGCCGAGGCGGTGGATGAAGCGGCCGGCTGCCGCGACGGCGTACACAGCCCGGGCTGCGACTGCTGTGCCGACTCCGACCCCGAATACATCAGCGATGTGGTCCGTCCCATTCTGGCCCAGAAAGGCGACAGCCTGCCTGTTTCCGCCTTCAGCGCCAACGGCATCTGGCCCCTGGGCACCTCGGCCTACGAAAAACGCGGCGTGGCGATCATGGTGCCGCACTGGATCCCGGAAAACTGCATCCAGTGCAACCAGTGCTCCTTTGTCTGCCCCCACGCCTCCATCCGCCCCTATCTTGTGAGCAATGAGGAACTTGCCGGCGCTCCCGCGTCCTTTGCCACAGTCGAGGCCAAGGGCAAGGAGGTCAAGGGACTGCGCTACCGCATGCAGGTGTACTCCCAGGATTGCCTGGGTTGCGGCTCCTGCGCCGACACCTGTCCGGCAAAGACCAAGGCCCTTGAAATGCGTCCCCTGGGCCAGGAACTTGCGGACCAGGTCGCCAACCTGGCCTTTATCGAAGCCAATGTCAGCATCAAGGACGACGTCGTGCCGCGCGATTCCCTCATGGGCTCGCAGTATCAGCAGCCCCTGCTGGAGTTCTCCGGCGCTTGCGCGGGCTGTGGCGAAACCCCTTACGTCAAGCTCATCACCCAGCTCTTTGGCGAGCGCATGCTCATTGCCAACGCCACGGGCTGCTCCTCCATCTGGGGGGCCTCGGCTCCGTCCATGCCCTACTGCACCAACAAAAACGGCCATGGCCCGGCCTGGGGCAACTCCCTGTTTGAAGACGCGGCGGAATTCGGCTACGGGATCAACATGGCCTTTTCCCAGCGCCGTTCCAGGCTGTTGGATGTCGCGCAGCTGGCCCTGAAGGGGACTTTGCCGGCCGAGCTTGAAAAGGCCCTGTCCAACTGGGTGCAGAACCAGGACAATGCCGAACTTTCCAGACAGTACGGCGACGAGGTGCTCGAACTGCTGGATCAGGACGCGGCCAACGCCAACCCGGCGCTTTTTGAAATCGCCCATATGGCCGATCTGCTGACCAAAAAATCCGTATGGATCTTTGGCGGCGACGGCTGGGCCTATGATATCGGCTATGGCGGCCTCGACCATGTGCTGGCCTCGGGCGAGGACATCAATGTCCTGGTGATGGACACGGAAGTATACTCCAACACCGGCGGGCAGTCTTCCAAGGCCACGCCCCTCGGCTCCATCGCCAAATTCGCGGCTTCGGGCAAAAAAATGCCTAAAAAGGATCTCGGGCGCATGGCCATGAGCTACGGCTATGTGTACGTCGCCTCGGTTTCCATGGGCGCCAACAAAAACCAGGTGGTAAAGGCGCTTCTGGAGGCGGAAGCCTACAAGGGCCCCTCCCTGATCATTGCCTATGCGCCCTGCATCAACCAGGGAATCCGCAAAGGCATGGGCAAGAGCATGGAAGAAGGAAAGCTCGCCGTTACTTCCGGGTACTGGCCTCTGTACCGTTATAACCCGGAACTGACCGCCCAGGGCAAAAACCCCCTTATTCTGGAATCCAAGGCCCCGGACGGAAGCCTGCAGAGCTTCCTTGGCGGCGAAAACCGCTACGCCCAGTTGGAAAAGCTCAATCCTGACGAATCAAAGCGCCTGCGCGCGCTGATCGAGCAGGAATACACCGAGCGCTACTATTATCTGAAGCAGTTGGCCGAGTTGCCGCCGGTGAGCGAGCTTATGAACCAGGCGGCCAAAGCGGGCAAGGCTAAAAAAGACTGATTGCCGTCCGGTGAAGGCATGAAAAGCGCCGCCCCCCTGTCGGCAGCCCATGCGGCGACGGGCGGGCGGGCGGCAAAAAGCCCAAAAGATAAACACTGAAAAGGCGCCTGCCCTTTGGAGGAGGTGCCTTTTTGTGTT
>JAJDJN010000106.1 GCA_030267245.1 Desulfovibrio sp. OttesenSCG-928-A18 | reverse complement strand
TGCAAAAAAGGAGCGTAACAACTGCGCGCACTCCGCTTCCCTGATGCCGCCCAGATGCCAGACCCGATGGTTGAGAAAAGGCAGATCCAGACCGTCCAGACAGGAAGAGACGGCCCCCGCCCGAGGGTCTGGCGCCCCATAGACCAGGCCGGATACGCGCGCATGCGCCAGAGCGCCGGCGCACATCAGGCAGGGCTCGAGGGTTGCCACCAGCACACTGCCTTCCAGACGCAGGTTGCCGCTTGCGGCAAAGGCCTTGCGCAGTACCTGCATCTCCGCGTGCGCGGTTGCGTCTGTCAGTGACTCCACCGCATTGGCCGACTCGGCAAGAATGCGGCCATGCCCGTCCACCAGCAAAGCGCCCACAGGGATTTCGCCTTTGCCTGCCGCCTCTTCCGCCAGAAAAAGGGCGCGCTCCATGAGCGCTTCCCAACTTGCCCAGGAAGACGGCGGCGGGGGAATAATGCGATGCTGTACAAGCTCGGTCATGCCCTGCCCCTTTGTATGCCTCCGGCGGCCAAAAGGGCGGGGCCCCTTTGCTAACCCCGCCAAAGGGGCGCCGGCCCTTTGGAATCCCCGCCAGGGGGCAATGGCCCCCTGGACCCGCAAATTGTCAGTAACGGCGCCTGCGGGAACACAAAGTGAAGTAGCCGTAAGCTGTTAAGGAAGCGTACAGAACAGCGTACAATGGGCTGTTCTATCCTCCGTCAGCTGTTCAATCCTTTGCCAGGGGTACGCGCTGACGGATATGTTCAAGCACCTGCTCGGGGCTGTCCAGCACCGTGGCCAGCTCAAGCTCATCCTTGGCGATAAAGCCTTCCGCAGCCATGTTGTTGCCGACCCAGTCAACCAGACCGCCCCAAAATTTGCGGCCATACAGCACCATGGGAAAAGGCTTGATCCGCCCAGTCTGCGCCAGAACAAAGGCCTCGGCGAATTCGTCCATGGTGCCCATGCCGCCGGGCATGACCACATAGGCTACGGCGTACTTGATGAACATGAGCTTGCGAACGAAGAAATAGCGAAACTCGCAGCGCGTTTTCACATAGGGATTGACGTGCTGCTCCTGCGGCAGATGGATATGCAGGCCCACGGACTCGCCGCCGCCCTCCACCGCGCCTTTGTTGGCGGCCTCCATAAGCCCGGGGCCGCCGCCAGTGATGATGCCATAGCCGTTTTCGGCCAGCAGACGGGCAACACGCACCGTTTCTTCATATATGTCCGAACCGGGCCTGGCCCTGGCGGAACCGAATATGGATACGCAAGGCGGAAGGGGATTCATGGCTTCGAAACCTTCCACCGTTTCCGCGAGTATCTTGAATACACGCCAGGAGTCCGATGCCGCGTTCATGGGCGGCAATAATCCGTTGTTGTTTATAGACATCTTGTCTCCCACACTCTGTGGTGCATTCCTGTGTTATGAAAAAAATGCCTCCGGCGGCCAAAGGGACGCCGCCCCTTTGTACCCCCGCCAGGGGGCTCTGCCCCCTGGACCCCCATATGGAGTCATGTTCGCGGATGCAGGGAGCCGCCGCTCCCTGCCGGGTGAGCAGGAGGGAGCAAAGCCCACCGGTGCTTTGGGCAATATCCGGGAGCGAACGATTCCCCCCAGGCAGCCGGAGGTACACGCGGGGCAAAGCTGCGCCGGATAATGGAGAGAGGCGAGAATACGCACGGATGGCTTAAAGGTCAAAGGCCGGTTCCTGTTTTCGCCCTGGCCTTTCTTTTTTTACCGCCTTTGGGCGCTTGCGCTTTCGGCGCATCAGAATCAAGCAACACGGCAATGCGCTCGATGCGCTCCAGATAACTGCCCGGCGTGCACAGGTCCGGACGCTCCACTCCGGGGCGCAAGGTGGTGACCACTGCCTTGCCCACTATGGCCCGGCCCTTGCATCCGATATCCGGATCCTTGATGCCCAGGCCCCACATGTTGTGAAACATGAGCGTCCGGCCCTGGTATACGCCCAAATACAAGCCGATATGCCCCTTGAGACAAACCAGAGAGCGAAAAGGGGCGGCCTCTTGCCGTATTGCCGCTTCCTTGGCCTCAAGGGCCAGGCCGGTCAGGTCCACCCTCCTGCCCACGCCGGCCTGACTGCCAGAATTGCGCGGCAGATAGATGCCGAAGGGGGCCAGCAGGTCCCTGGTCAGGGCGGAGCAATCGCGTTTTTCATCAAGTCCGCCCCAGCCATAGGGCTGCCCCAGCATCCGGTTGCCCACTGCGGCAATATTATCGGCGCTTAGCGGCATGGGCACAGCCACGGCATCGCCTGGCGCCACGCTGACAAGATGCACGGAGGCCTTTTTGTCCTGTTCGCCCTGTTCACCATGTTCACGTGGTCCGGACAGTCCGCCAGCCGGTCCGCCAAGGGGCAGCAGCAGCATGGAGGGGCTGCCGGCCGGCATGGGAAGCAAGGTGCCGATATGCGCCCTGTGCCCGTTCAAAAATACATTGTCGCGCACCAGAGCCGCCAGGGGCCGGCTTTGCCAGTAGCTCATAAAGGCGGCATCGGTCCGGGCCACATCCCTTGCCGGCAGCCAGCCCGCCGTGGCGGCGCTTTCCGCAAGCACCCATTGCCTGTCGCGCGATATGTTGCAGATATACAGGGGCGTGCCGGGGCTTATGGAGCTGTGCTGGAAATAGTCAAAGGGATAGCCTTCGCCGGGCAGTTCCGGGCTCAGATAGTAGGGCAGGGCCGTGGGCAGGGCCCGCAGATTGCTGTGCCGCACACTGATGGCGGGCCCCGCCTCCCTGCCGAAGGCCTCCTTGTTGCTGTTTTCGACAAGAGCCGCCCACTGCCCCTCGGAATAGGGCCGCCTGACGGCAAGAAACCCCACCTCCCGGCGCAGGGAAAAATCCTTGCCAAGGGCTTCCTGCACCCAGGCGGAAGGCTTTTGCAGCCGCCAGGGACGATAGAAGCGGTCCCGCTGCCGACCGGCCGCCGCCGTCTGGGCGCTTTGGCTCACAAGGGGAGCGGAGCCGCCCGCATCCGCAGCATAGATCGCAAGATCCTGCGGCAGGCTGAGCACATCCTGACAGGGCGGACCCTGGTAGACCGGCGGAACATCTTTGCCGGCGCAGGCGCAAAGGAGCAAACAGGCAATGCCTGCGAGAAAAAAACGTATTCGCGCAAAAACTCTCATCTTTGCCCTCCTCCGGTTGCCTGGCCTCGACGCCGCCGCAAACGGCATCCGGAACAATCGCGGGTCCAGGGGGCCACGCCCCCTGGCGTGGATTCCAAAGGGCCGGCGCCCCTTCGGCCGCCGGAGGCACAGATACCAAGCAACAAATATCCTAAGCCAGGCCCTTGCTCAGGCGGCTGGCGAGCCAGGTGTAGCGGCGGTGCTGTTTGTTGTTGTTGACGGCCATGTGCAGAGCCCGGGGCGAACCGACAAGGATGACCAGGCTTTTGCCCCGGGTGACGCCGGTATAGATCAGGTTGCGCTGCAGCAGCATATAGTGCTGGGTAAGCACGGGGATCACCACGGCCGGATATTCGGAGCCCTGGGATTTATGCACGGAGATGGCGTAAGCGGGCGTAATCTCGTCCAGCTCTTCATAGGAATAAAGCACATTGCGCCCTTCGTAGTGCACGGTCAGTTCCCGATCTTCCCTGTCCACGTAGCAGATGCGCCCGATGTCGCCGTTGAACACGTCCTTGTCGTAGTTGTTGCGAAGCTGCATGACCTTGTCATCAAGGTGAAAACGCCGCTCGCCCCGTTGCAGCATCAGTTCCTGCGGATTCAGGGCCGCCTGCAGCAGCAGATTCAGGTTGGCGACGCCTGCCGCGCCTTTATGCATCGGAGTAAGCACCTGTATGTCATCCACAGGGTCAAAATGAAAACGGCGCGGTATATGCCTGCGTACGAGATCCACGATCATTTCCGCCGCTTTTTCAGGATCTTCCTGCCTGATGAAATAAAAATCCGACAGGCCCTCCGCCGGCGGGTTCAGGGGGGGCAGCTCTCCCTGGTTAATGCGGTGGGCGTTGAGGATAATCTCGCTCCTGGCCGCCTGCCGGAACACTTCCGTCAGCATGACCACATCGACCACGCCGGAGGCGATGATATCCTTGAGCACGTTGCCTGGGCCCACGGCCGGCAGTTGGTTCACGTCGCCCACGAAGACCAGCGTGGCCCCCAGGGGCACGGCTTTGAGCAGGTGGTAGGTGAGCATGGTGTCAAGCATGGAGGCCTCGTCCACCACAAGCAGTCCGCAGGCCAGGGGATGATCCTCGTTGCGGGCGAAACCGTCCTCTCTGGGGCTGTACTCCAGCAGCCGGTGGATGGTTTTCGCCTCCATGCCGCTGGTTTCCGACATGCGTTTGGCCGCGCGCCCTGTGGGCGCGGCCAGTAGCACCCGCGCCTTGCGCTGCTCAAAAAGCTTGATGATGGCGTTGATGACCGTGGTTTTTCCCGTACCCGGGCCGCCGGTGATGACCAGCACCTTGCCCGACAGGCTGGCCCTGGCCGCTTCAACCTGTTCGCAGGCCAGGGGTAGCGGCAGCATCTGCAACACGCCGGACAAAAGGACCTCGGGTTCAGGAAAACTGACGGACTTGGGCGAATGCAGGATCCGGCGCAGATAATGGGCGATATTGGACTCGTAGTGATAAAAGCGGCCCAGGTAGACCGCGTCAAAAACTGACCCATCATCGTCCGTCAATTCTTCGATAACCACCCGTTCTTCCCGATTCAAGGCCTCCAGGGCCTGGCGGACTATGTCCGTTGTAAGGCCGAGTTCGTCGGCACAGCGGTGGAGGAGCTCTTCGGCGGGGTAGAACACATTGCCTTCGTCCGTGAGCTTGTTCAGCACATAAAGCAGGCCCGCTTCGGCCCGCAGATCGCTGTCCGGGGCAAAGCCCAGTTTCATGGCCACGGTGTCGGCGGTGACAAAGCCTATGCCGTGGATATCCATGGCCAGCCTGTAGGGATTTTCGCGCACGACCTCCAGGGAGTCCGCGCCGTAGTGGCGGAAAATGCGTACGGCGTAGGAGGTGGACACGCCGTGCGGCTGCAGGAACATGATCAGATCGCGGATGCCCTTGTGTTCGGCCCAGGACTGCCGGATTTCACTCACAAGGCGGGGGGTGATACCCTTGACCGTGGTCAGCCGATCCGGGTCTTCATCCAGAACGGTGAAGGTCTCCTCCTTGAAGGCCTCCACAATGCGTCCGGCCAGGCGTTTCCCGATCCCCTTGATCAGGCCGGAGCCGAGATAATGCTTGATGCCTTCCACAGTGGCCGGCAGCAGGGTTTCAAAACTTTCCATCCGGAACTGGCGTCCAAAGCGGGCGTCGTTGACCCAGACCCCGGTGACCGTTAGGCCTGCGCCCGGTTGCGGCGCGTGCATGCTGCCGACCACCGTCACCGGATCGGCCTTACTTTGCACACGCATGCGCAGCACCGTGTAGCCGTTGTCTTCGTTGTGAAAAACAACCCGCTCCAGGGTGCCGCGCAAGGTACGTCTGGCGTCCGGCTCAAGCAGGGATTGCAGGGTCAAGCCTGGCTCCTTTGCCCTGAGGGGCTGTGGACACTACAGCCCCTGGTTTATTCCGCATTGGCGTCAATTATTTCACGGATCTCGCGGTTAATCTCCGTCATATCATAGGCCGGCACAGAGGTGGCGAAGCGGGGCGCGCTTTCGCTGTCAGCGCCTGACGGAGCGATACGCATGCTCCCGCCCTCGTCGCTTACATCCACATACACGGTGCAGGAAAGGCCCACAAGCAGCGGTCTGGCCGCGAATGCTTCGGGCTCAAATTCTATGCGCACTGGCACCCGCTGCACAACCTTGATCCAGTTGCCCGTGGCGTTTTCCGGGGGCAGCAGGGAAAAACTGCTGCCGGTGCCGGCTGAGAATCCGGCCACCCGGCCGGCATAGATGACGCTTGAGCCGTACATGTCCGCCTTGATCTTGGCAGGCTGGCCGATACGCATGCGCCCAAGCTGCACCTCCTTGAAATTGGCGTCCACCCAGAGGCGATCGAGGGGCACAACCGCCATGAGCGGTGTGCCGGCGGTCACGCGCATGCCGACCTGTACGCTGCGTTTGGCCACATAGCCATCAACCGGACTGCGTATTTCGCAGCGGCGCAGGGCCAGCCAGGCTTCGCGCAGTTGTTCAGCGGCCAGCAGCACTTGCGGCTGCTCATGCAGTGGTGAATCATGGAGCAGGAGGCGCTGCCTGCGCAGGTCCTCCTCGGCCACCCGCAGGGCCTTGCGGGCAATGGCCAGATTATCGCGGGCGTGGCTCCACTCCTCGTCACTGACCGACAGGCGGGTCTTTCTGTCCTCGCGGCGGTCCCAGTCCCCCTGGGCCCGGGCTAGCTCCACGCTGCGCAGCTCCACCAGGGAAGCCAGGCGATCCGATTCCGCCATCAGGCTGCCGCAGCCCCTGACCGCATCGGCCAGAGCAGCTCGCGCCTGATCATAGGCCAGGCGCGCGTCGGTATCGTCCAGGCGCAGCAACAAGGCGCCAGCGCCGACGCCCTCGGTGTCGTCGACAAAAATTTCCATGACCGTTCCGGACACCAGCGGAGAAACGCGCACCTGGTTGCCGGCCACATAGGCGTCATCCGTGGACTCCTCAAAACGCAGAAAGTACCACCAGTAGCCGAAGCAGCCCGCCCCAGCCAACAGAAAAAGCAGACAGAGCAGGATCACATAGCGACGCCCCGAGGCGGAGGAAGTCTTTTCCGCCCGCATCGCGCCCGGGCGTTGCGCGGAATCCTGGGCCGCCGGAGCTCCGGAAGCTTCACTCATTCGGAAATAGACCTCAGTGTTTGCTTGATCTGTTTCATGACGTTGAGGCAGGTTTCCAGATCCCCCGAGGAAATCCCCTGCAACATCTCGCTGTTTGCTTCCTGGGCCACTTCCCGGCATATCTGCCGCAGTTTTTTGGATTCCTTGGAGGCGTATACGATTTTCCGCCGGGCGTCGTCAGGGTCGCGCACCCGACAGATCAAGTTCTTGCGTTCCATTACATCCAGCACCCGGCTCAGGCTGGATTTATCCACGCACAAAGTCCAGGCCAGCGCGTCCTGCGACTGCCCGTCCTCATTCCAGAGCATGGCCATGACGCCCCATTGCTCGGCGGTAATAAGAACCCCCGCTTCCACAAGGCGTTTTCGCATCAGGGCGCTCATCAGCCGGTTGGTGGAAATGGTCATGAAGCCAAGGGAACATTCCATCTCATAAAATACGTCATTCATGGAATAATTGTAGATGCAACGAATTATCCCGTCAACATAATTTCAAGGCCTTGCCGCATGCAAAGGCCGAAGGCACAAACA
>JAJDJN010000105.1 GCA_030267245.1 Desulfovibrio sp. OttesenSCG-928-A18 | reverse complement strand
CCGTTTCGTAAACGTTCCGGCAGGGCTGGAGTTCATTCGGCTTCGGCTTTCTTGCTGATTGACTTTCTTTCGCCAGTCTCTATTGTATCCCGTTCGGACGAGGGGCGCTTTTTTCGGCAATCTTTTTTCCCCGCGCGGCGCTTGCGAGCGGGCACACGGCTGGCATATGCGGGACGGGTACGACGCTTCCGGGCTTTTTGCCTTCGGACAAAAGGGGCTGATTGTCTTTCTGGCCTTTCTCAACGCCTTTGTGCCCCTGTCCATAGATCTCTACCTGCCGGCACTGCCGGGCATGGCCCGCTTTTTCGCTTCCTCCGAGTCGGCGGCCAAGCTGACCCTGAGCATGTTCATGCTTTTTTTCGGGCTGTCCATGCTGATCTGGGGCCCCTTGAGCGACAAATACGGGCGCAGGCGCATTTTGCGCCTCGGGCTGGCCTTGTATGTGCTGGCCAGCTTCTGGTGCGCGGTGAGCGGCAGCATGGGGCAGCTCATCGCCGGCCGTATCGTCCAGGCCCTCGGCTGCGGCGCGGTGCAGGCCGCCTCCATGGCCATTGTCAAGGACGTGTTCCGGGGCAGGATTATGGAGAACGTTCTGGTCTGGATCCAGACCATGACCGTGATCTGCCCCCTGCTGGCCCCGGTGCTGGGGGCGTTTTTGCTGCGCTACTTCACCTGGCGCGGGCTCTTTTACATCCTGCTCGGCGGGGGCCTTGCGGGCATAGCCCTCAGCTTCGCCCTGAAAGAGACCCTGGGCTCCGCCTTGCAGAGCTCCCCCCTGCGCACCCTGGGACGCATCGGCTTTGTGCTGCGCGACAAGGGCTTTCGCAGCCTGCTGCTGATCTTTTCACTGGCCACCATGCCGTTCATGGCCTACCTCAGCACTTCTTCCTTCATATATGAGAACATGTTCAAGACCAGTTCACAGGTGTACAGCTATTTCTTCGCGGCCAACGCCTCCTGCGGCCTGTTCGGACCCTTGTTGTACATGCGGGTGCTGCGCTATCTGCCCAGAGGGCCCTTTCTGGCCGCCTGCTTCGGCGTCACCGCCTGCGGCGGTCTGCTCCTGCTGCTCTTCGGCAGCCTCGGGCCCTGGCATTTCGCCCTGATTTTCATATGCGTCACCTTTGTGGGCAGTTCCAGCAGACCGGTAGGCGCGCTGCTGATGATGAGCCAGCACGACTCGGACAACGGCACGGTGGCCGCGCTCATGAGCAGCTCGGGGCTTTTTTGCGGCAGCATGGCCATGCTTGCCTGCTCCCTCGGCTGGAGCAACCTCGTGTACGCCGTAGGCATCATCTGCATTGTAGCCGGGAGCCTTTGCCTTGCGCAGTGGCTGTATGCCTGCCGCAGGAAAAGCTTCAAAAATCCGGACCGGATGTAGGCAAGCGCAAAAAACGGACCGGAAAATACCGCGAGCGTTTTATCCGGGATCCGAACAGGGCCGCGCGGCCCGTTCGGCCGTTTTTCAACGGGACATTCAGCGGGGCTTCTTGCCGGGGCTTGTTTTGTTCCCTGATCCGGTATATAACTAAGTTAACCAGGATATTGCGCTTAGCGCAAAATCCTGGCGGCCCCTTGCCACAGCAAGCGGCCCGCAAGCGGGCAGCACAGCGTGCCTCGGAGCGCTTTGCCTTTGAAATACTTGCTTAACGGCGGGCAAAGCTCGCCTGCAAGCATATCAGGGCAAGGATTTGAGGACAAATCCTTGCGGAGCAAACACAATTTTCAAAGTGAATTTGCCCTGGCTCAAAATCCGTTTCGGATCTTGAGCGCATGCCGGAAAAGAGCTTTTTACAATTTGCCGATCGGTTATGCTCAGCAATGTATAGTGCAACATCCTGTTTTTACGATATAAAAACAGCGAGTGTGTTGGCGTTGCTGCAATATTCAAGTTGAGAGGATGTATACGCTTTGCGCCTTCGGCCCCCCGCTTCGCGCCGGATCGGCCGGGCATCGGGGTCGTCAATGCGGCTTCGGCACAGGTGCACACAAAAACAAAGGAGAGCTGTTATGGCTAGCATCAAGAAGATCATTTGCGCCCTCGACCTTTCCCAGCACAGCGCCCTTGTCGCGGAATACGCCGTGGCCGTGGCCAAAGCCTTTGACGCCGAGATTGTCGCCGTGTACGCGGCCCCGGCCCTGACCCAGTATGTCGGTTTTCACGTGCCGCCCAGTTCCATTGAGAATTTTGTCGGCGAAATAGTGTCCGGAGCAGAAAAAACCATGCAGGAGTTCGTTTCCGAGCATTTCTCCGGCGTGAAGGCCACGGGCAAGGTGGTCAACGGCTATGCCGCTGAAGAAATCCTGAACATGATTGAACAAAGCGGCGCGGATCTGCTGATTATGGGCACCCACGGCCGCAAGGGTATAGACCGCATCCTGTTCGGCTCCGTGGCGGAAAAAATCGTCAAGAGTTCGCCCATCCCGGTCATGACCGTCCGGCCCACTTCCTGATACGCGGCGGGAACGGTTGATTTTTCAGGGAGAGGCTGTACGGCCTCTTCCTTTTTTCCGTCTTCAGGGGGTCGTTAAAAGCGTTCTGGAAATTGCGCCAGCGCTCCCCCTCAAAACGCGTAGCCCCCAAAACTCGCAGCACCAAGGCGCGTACCCCCCAAGACGCGGCCCATCAGGGACGCAGCCCAGCCAGGAAAGAGGCACCATGAACACTCCCTATCCCATCCGCCCGGACGTACTGGCCATGGAGCCCTACAGTCCCGGTTTGTCCATTGACGAGATCCGGGCGCGTTTCGGCCTGGACAGCGTGATCAAAATGGCCAGCAACGAGAACCCGGCCGGGGTATCGCCCGTGGTGCGCAAGGTCCTGTGCGAGCACGCGGCCTACGCCTTTCGTTACGCGCAGTCCGGCAACCCCGAGCTTGTGGCCGCTCTCGGCCGCCACCACGGCATGGACAAGGGCCACTTCATTCCCGGTAACGGCTCGGACGAGATCATCGACCTGCTGCTCCGCGTCTGCCCCACGCCGGGCAGGCACAATGTGGTCGCCTCACGGCCCTCCTTCAGCATGTATCGGATCCAGAGCAGGCTGTGCGGGCTGGAGTTTCGCGACGTTCCCCTGCGCGCTGATTTTTCCTTTGACTGGCAGGGGCTGGCGGATGCGGTGGACGCCAACACGGCCCTGCTGTTCATCACAACGCCCGACAACCCCTCGGGCTATTGCCCGCCGGTGGCGGAAACGGCCGCCTTTGCCCGCTCCCTGCCGGACAGTTGCCTGCTGGTAGTGGACGAAGCCTATATGGATTTTTGCCGGCGGCCGGAGGAGCGCTCCTTGCTGCCGCGTTTTGACGAGTTCCCCAATCTTGTCGTGCTGCGCACCTTTTCCAAGGCCTACGGCCTGGCCGGGCTGCGCCTGGGCTACGGGATCATGCCCCTGCCCCTGGCCGAGGCCATGCGCCGGGCGCACATGCCCTTTTCCGTGAACATCCTGGCCGAAAAGGCCGGGATAGCCGCCCTGGCCGACAGCGTGTTCCACGAATACACCGTGCGCACCGTGGACCAAGGCCGCCGCTGGCTGGCGGAGGAACTGGCGGCCCTCGGCTGCCGGGTCCATCCTTCGCAGGCCAACTTCCTCATGTTCGAACTGCCCCCCGGCTGCGCGGTCAACGCCAGGGGCGTTTTTGAAAAGCTGCTTTCGCGCGGGCTGATCATCCGGCCCCTGGCCAGCTACAGCCTGCCGGAACACCTGCGCGTGAGCGTGGGCACAAAGGAAGAAAACCGGCGTTTTATCGAGCTGTTGCGGGAAGCCCTGGCATGAGTCCGGCCCGCTTTTCCCACAAGACCGCCCGGCAGGGCTTTATCGTTACCATCGACGGCCCGGCCGGCGTGGGCAAGAGCAGCCTGGCCAAGGCCCTGGCGGAACGCCTGGGCGTGGCCTACCTCGACACCGGGGCCATGTTCCGGACCCTGGCCCTGCTCCTTGCCCCGGCGCTGGAAAAGGGCGGGGAAAACGACAGGCGCAAGGCCCTGGAGCCGGCCCTGGACCGGATAGTCCTGGACCGGATCGCCCGGGAGCAGGCTTTTTGCCTGCGCGGCCGGGGCGAAGGGACCGTGCTTTTGTATCAGGGCCGGGCGGTGGGTGATGAAATACGTAGTGAAGAGGCGGGCATGCTGGCGGCCAGGGCCGGGCAGATTCCGGAACTGCGCGAACTGTTGAAAAAGGCCCAGCAGGCCCTTGGCGCCCGTAATTCGCTTGTGGCCGAAGGTCGGGACATGGGCACAGTGGTTTTCCCGCAGGCGGACTGCAAGTTTTTTTTGGACGCGTCCCCTGAAGTGCGGGCCGAAAGACGCTTTTTGCAACTGACGGCCATGGGCGTCAAAGCCGACCGCGCGGCCCTGCTCGAGCAGATTCGGCAGCGCGACGAGCAGGACAGAAACCGGGCCATCGCCCCCCTGCGCCCGGCCGGGGACGCGCATTGCATCGACACCTCCGGCATCGACATGGCCAGGGTTCTGGAACTGATGCTGGAACGGATCCCGGCGGATATCGGCGGCCGGGTGCCCGGCCCCGGGGCGCGTAGCGCACGGCTGAAAGGCCTCCGGCGGCCCAAGGGGCTCCGCCCCTTGGGAACCCCGCCAAAGGGGCTCCGGCCCTTTGGAATCCCCGCAAGGGGCATGATGCCCCTTGACCCCCAGATCCTTGCTCCAGGTTCCCGGGTTGGCGCGGCCCCGGGCAGGGCTCCTGGCGGGGAGCCGCCCGCATGCCCCATGCGGCGCAAGGAACGCCGCCTGAGCCCGGAGGAGGCCATGGGCGTTCTTGAACGCGGAGAATACGGGGTGCTGGCCCTGAACGCCGAGCAGGGTTTTCCCTATGCCGTGCCCCTGTCCTACGTGCTCATGAACGGCGCCCTGTATTTTCACAGCGCCATGGACGGGCGCAAGAGCCGCGCCCTGGCCCTGGACCGGCGGGTCTGCTTTACGGTGGTGGGCGCTGTGGCGCCGGTATTCGACAAGGATTTTTCCACCTACTACGAAAGCGCCATGGTCTTCGGACGCGCCACGCTGGTGCGGGACGCGGAGGAAAAGCTGCGCAGCCTCATGGCCCTTGCGGAAAAGTATCTGCCGGAACATATGGACAAGGCGGAGGCGAGCATCAGGCACTCCTTCGCCCGCACCGCCGTATATCGCATCGGCATAGAGCTCCTGAGCGGCAAATCCAAACGGCCAAAAAGCCCCGCCGGCCCCGCGCCGGCATAGGAAGACACCGCCTTGCATCAATCTTCCGGCCAGTGCCGGGATCTGTGAACAGGCTGCTCCGAAACCGGGCATCGTACTCATCTTCATTCATAATCAGCCCTGCGGGCAGTCGCTTTTCCATAGTGATCCGGGCCAGGAGCATCCTGACCGCATCGGAGAGGTTCAAACCATATGAGGCCAGGATTGCCGCAGCATCGGCCTTCACAGGCTCGGGATGCGGCCGTAGCTGTCTTCAAATCGCACGATGTCGTCTTCGCCCAGGTAGGAGCCGGTCTGGATCTCGATGATCTCCAGGTCTATGCGCCCGGGGTTCTCGAGCCTGTGCCTGGAGCCGATGGGGATGTAGCTGGATTCGTCCTCCTTGAGGATGATCTCCCCCTTGTCCAGGGCGACCCTGGCCGTGCCGCGCACCACCACCCAATGTTCCGCCCGGTGATGGTGCATCTGCAGGGAAAGCACGCCGCCGGGCTTGACGATGATCCGTTTGACCTGAAAACGGTCGCCGGCTGACAGCAGCTCATAGGAGCCCCAGGGGCGGTAAACGCGCAGATGGCTGTCCGCTTCCGGACGCTTTTGCCGCCGCAGTTCCTCCACCAGCGCCGTCACTTCCCGGCTGTGCTGTCTGGGCGTGACCAGAACGGCGTCCGGCGTTTCCACCACGCTGATGCCCTGTAAGCCTACAGCCGCCACAAGGCGGCGACCGGAGTGCAGGTAGCAGTCCCGGCAGTCGCGTTCCAGCACATCCCCGCTCATGGCGTTGCCCCGTTCATCCTTGGGGCTTGTCTCATAAAAGGCCTCCCAGGAGCCCATGTCGTTCCAGCGGGCGGGCAGGGGGGCCACGCAGGCCTTGTCCGTGCGCTCCATCACCGCGTAATCGAAAGAAATGGCCGGGCAGGCGGCAAAGGCTTTCCGCGAAAAACGCATGAAGTCCAGATCCGGCTGCCGCGTTTCCCAGATGGCCAGGCAGGCCTTGTGCACTTCGGGGGCGAGGCGTTCCAGTTCGCGCAAAATAAGCGAGGCCCGGCACAGGAATATGCCGCTGTTCCAAACATGCCCGCCCGTGCGCAGCATTTCTTCGGCCCGGTCCCGGTCCGGCTTCTCCACAAAAGCGGCTACCGAAAACAGGCCCCGGTCCAGGGCCTCGCCCTGGCGGATGTAGCCGAAGCCGCTTTCCGGGCGCGCGGCCGGGACGCCGAACACGGCAAGGCGTCCGGGCGGCATGCCTTCGGCGGCGTTTTTGACGGCTGCGACAAAATCCTGCTCCGGAGTGATGATGTGGTCCGAACTGAGCACAAGGAGCAGGGGGTCCTCGTCCCGGCCGCCGGCCTCTCCGGCCCGCTCCAGGGCGGCCAGGGCGCACAGGGCGACGGCCGGGGCCGTGTTGCGTGCCACAGGCTCGAGCAGAATGGGGCTTGGCGCGGCAGGGCCAGGGTCCGAAAGCGCTTCCCGCTCCCGCAGGATCTCGGCGGCCAGGAAGCGGTGTTCTTCATTGCAGATGACAATGGGCGGCACGCTGTTTTCAAGCGCCAAGGCGCGCGACACGGCGCCGGCAAAAAGCGTTTCGCCCCCGAGATCCATGAACTGTTTGGGGTGCATGCCGCGCGACATGGGCCAGAGGCGCGTGCCGCTGCCGCCGCTCAGGATCACCGGCTGAAATGTGAGCATGGCGCTATTTGTCCTTGTCGGAGTTCCATTTCCAGTAGCGGAGGATGAAGAATACCCCCAGCATGACCACAAGAATCACGGCATAAAGCACGAAAAGCGGCATGTTTATGGTCCCCCTGCGCACAAGGTCGTTGAGGGCGGCGCAGGCGGCAAGAATTACCACGCAAAGCCAGATGTAGGCCACCCGGCGCTGGAAGCGCATTTTTCTGGGCGTGCCCCTGCGCGAGCCGCCCTTGACGTAGGTGCCGATTACCAGGCAGCAGGTGGAAACAAGAAAAAGGCCGTTGGCAAGGGAGGTGGACGAAAGGCCGGCCACGCTGCCGGGCGGGGAAATGGGATAGGCGCAGATCAGAAAAATGGCCGTGGCGCACCAGAAGACAAAAGGAACGAGAGTGCTCATGGATAATCACCTCTTTCCTATAATATATAAGACTTATTGAAAAAAGCAATATTT
>JAJDJN010000104.1 GCA_030267245.1 Desulfovibrio sp. OttesenSCG-928-A18 | reverse complement strand
ATCCGGAATGAATTCCTCCCAGTCGGCCGGCCTGCCCACGCAGGTCTTGCGCGCGGTCAGCTTGTTGTCCGTCACTGAAAGAAGTTCGAAATCGCAGAGCATGGTCCCTTCAAAAAGCACTGTGCTGCCGGCTCCGGAAGGGTTGTGCAGTACGACCGAAAGCGGCTGGCAGTTTTCTGACGGGCACTTGCGGGTGAGTTCGGGGTTCACGTCGGTGCATACAATCCTGTCATCGCCCAGCCAGAGAAAAAGATCGGGGCTCTCGGTGCTGATGCAGGAAAAATACTGCTCGCTCAGGGCGTTGAGCTCAGGATAGGAAAAAAACTGCAAGCCGCGCAGTACAGAGGAGCCATTGTCCGTAATCAGGGTTTTCCCCCCGGGCGAAATCAGCACATCGGCGACCATGTCGGCTTCCGCAACAGGCAAAAAGCCCGCGACCTTGCCCCGGTCATCAAAAAGATAGAGCCCTGCCGCCACCCCGGCCTTTGCCGCATCCTCTTCAGCAATGCCCGCATAGCGCAGGGACGCGCCCTGCACCTCGCCGATGAGCAGCCCGCCCTCGGCCAGGGCTGTGCTTTTGCCGTCTCTGGTCAGAAAAAGCTTGCCCTCGTTGACGCGCAGTTCCGCTGCCGCAGCCCGCGCCGTAAGGGGGAGGGCCAGAACAAGCAGGGCCGCAAGAAGAATAGCTGAAAAGCGCATATGATTCTCCTGGACTGAACAAGGGTTATGGAGGCTCGGACCAGGGCGCGTCCGCCCGTGGCATCCGGTTAAAAAGCACCGATACGCAAAGGACTGCGGCGCTTGCGCGCGCTGCCGCGCGTCACGCTTTTTTGGGCCGCAGGTGGGCCAGCACCCGCTCTTCCGCCTGGCGGCTTTCCTCGGTCTGTATTTCGGGAATGCGTTCGCGCTCGATATAGTGGATGGCGCCGCAGGGGCACATTTCCACGCAGGCCGGCAGTTCGCCGCTCTTTCTCCGGCCGGCGCACAAATCGCATTTGCTCACGCCCACGCCTTCGTCCGAAGCCAGGATGCCGCCATAGGGGCATCCGAGAATACAGTTTCTGGTCTCGCAGCCCCGGCACTGCATGGGGTCAAGGATCACCGCCCCCTGGCCGTCAATGCTCAGCGCCCTGTTCTTGCAGACCTTGGAGCAGTGGGGAGATTCGCAATGACGGCAATACAGTGGCAGCATCTCGCCGCCCACAGTACGCACCAGGACAATACGAGGGCGGGCGTAGAGAAACTTGCACACGGCCTCGCAGGTTTCGCAGCCGATGCACTTGCTGTAGTCGATGTAGAGAATGCGCGTATCACGCGCCTCCTTGCCGGCGTCCGCATCCGGCGCCTGGTCCGCCTGCATGGTGCTGCTCAAAACATCTGGGGACATAGGATATCCACGCTCCGCAAAGGTTACATTCCTGTCCGTTCACAGTCCCGGGGGAAAGGAGCGGCCACGGCATCGGGCAATCAGGCGTCCGCCCATGGGCGGGGCCTGCAAATACTGGGGCTCGTCCGCGCTCAGCGTCCGTGCATGGTCCGGGCCGTTGGCCGGGGCACGGTGTCGGCGGCGCTGTCGTACTCGCTTTCGCGGTGCTGCGCCTTGAGATCCAGCCAGTGCGAAAGGGATTTCGCCGCGCGCAGCCCGCTGTACACCGCATGCCCTATCTTGCTCGGGCCTGTGAGCACATCGCCGGCCACAAAGACGTTTTCCAGGGCTGTCATGTTCAGCCAGCGCACCTCGCCCCTGCGCACGTTCTCAAGACCAAGCTCCCTGGCAAAGGGCGGAGTGGGCACCTCGCCGATGGCCGTGACAACGGCGTCCACCGGGAGCACTTCTATGCTGCCGTCGGCATTTTTCACTTCCAGGCCTTCCACGGCTGTTTCTCCGAGTATGCGCAAGGGGGTGCGTTTTTCGCGCCAGCAGCAGCCGCATTCTTCCATCCGGCCCACTTCAAAAGTGCCGCAGGGCGCTTCGGCGGCGGTACGGCGGTAGACCACGGTCACTTCGGCCGCGCCGAGCTTTTTTGCGCTGTGGGCCACATCGACCGCCGAGTGCCCGGCACCGATCACAATCAGCCGCTTGCCGGCAACCGGCGGCAGGGTCACCCCGGCCGCGGCGTATTGCACCGCCCGTATGGGAAAAAGAAACTCCAGGCTCGAATACACCCCGGGCAGGTTCTCGCCGGGGATGCCGAGCTTGCGCGACTTCCAGGAGCCGGTGCAGATCATGATGGCGTCATGATGCTCGATAAGTTCGGCCATGCTCACCATCTCAAAGGAAAAATGATCGCCCTCTTCCTCATGCAGCGGTACGCTGCAGCAGACCTTGGTCCGGGTGTGAAAGACCACCCCGTACACACGCTCAAGCATGGTCACGCCGCGCAGGATGCGCTCCTGCGGGATGCGGCTGCCGGGGATGCCAAAGACCATGAGCCCGCCAGCCTTGGGCAGTTTGTCGTACACTTCCACCTGATAGCCGTTGACCGCCAGATAGCCCGCAGCGGCAAGGCCCGAAGGGCCGGCGCCGATGATCCCGATGTTGCGCCCCACAGCCGGTGCAATGTCGGACCGGAAAAAAGCGAAGTTCATACGCGAAGGACCGTGCCCGGCCGGGGAAGGCGCGTGGGGCGCGGCAGGCGCCGGGGGCGGTGTGCTTTGTGTGCTCATGGATTGCTTCCTCTGTGCATGGCATGAAGAACAGCGGCGCGTGTTTCCCGCGCGCGGATACGCGCGCGGCGGAGAAACCCGCGCAGGGTACAATAACGTGCGTCCGGCAAAGGGGCAAGATGCAAATGCGAAGATGCAGATACGAAGATAAAAAGCCGCCGCTTGCCAAGGTCGCCCGCACAGTATAAGAAAAGAGTTCCCGAATTCCCAGCATGCTGCAGCCATATACAGAGTCAGAAATGAGCAGAGAGCAACCAAGCGGCATGAACAGTCACGTCTTGCAACACAGGCGTCCTCTTTATTTTGCGCCCGTTCCGACGGCTTTTTCCGCCAGACTGGGCGTCCTTGCCATCATCCTGCTGGCCTGTCTGCCGCTCTTTGCATGCAGCGGCAACTCCGGCAAGGGCGACGGCGAACGCGTGGTGCCCATACGCCTGGGCCGGGCAATAAAAAAAGACGTGCCCCGCATTCTTGACGCAGTCGGCAATGTGGAAGCTTTTTCCACCGTACATGTGAAGTCGCAGGTGGGCGGCCAGATTATTGAGGTGCCTGTTGTGGCCGGGCAGGAGGTGCTTGCCGGCGAACTGCTCTTCCGCCTGGATCCGCGTCCCTTTGACGCGGCCGTTGCCGAGGCCGAAGCGCGGCTTACCAAAAACAAGGCCCTGCTGGTCAAGGCGGAGCAGGATCTCAAACGCTACACCACCCTGGTGAGGCAGGACGTGATCAGCCGCGAGGCCTATGATCTTGTGGCCACCAATGAAAAGACCATCCGGGCCGACATCGAACAGGATGAAGCCGCGTTGCGCACGGCCCAGCTCAACCGGGAGTATTCTGAAATACGCGCCCCTGTCGCTGGCAAGCTGGGGGATATCCTTGTGCGCCTTGGCAATGTGATCAAGGCCAATGACGAGCGCACCCTTGTGGTCATCAACTCCCTGCGCCCGGCCGAGGTACGTTTCACCCTGGCCGAGCGCCATCTGCCCGCCGTTCTGCAACTGACCGCCGCCGGCGCCCTGGACGTGGGCGTTTTGCCCGAGGGCGACAACGGCCCGCTGATCATGGGCACGGTCACGGCCGTGAACAACGAAGTGGACCGGACAACGGGCAGCATCCGCTTGCACGCCCTTTTCAGCAACGAGGACAACCGCCTCTGGCCCGGACAGTTCGTGCGCGTCTCCCTGGTCACGGCAACCTTGCGGGATGCGGTGCTGGTGCCGGAAAGAGCCGTGCAGGAAGGCATCTCCGGCCAATACGTCTATCTGGCCAGCCCTGTTGCCGACGGCAAGTACGCCGGCAAGGACGGCTATTACCGTGTGACCCCTGTGGCCGTAGACACCGAAGCCGGCCCCGACGGCATGCTGGTCATCAGCAAGGGCCTGCAGGCCGGGGATATAATCGTGACCGAAGGGCAGATGGGGCTTTCACCGGGAGCGCTGGCCCTTGATATGGGCGAACGCAAGCAGGCACAATAGGCCGCCGCCGCTTCGCGCCGCAACGCGGCATGCGCGGAGCGCGGACAGCGGACCGGCCTTGTCTTGGAGAAGTCATGCAAAGCATACACCTGGCGTCAAGCTCCAGAGAGGAATTCGCACCTCTGCGCCACCAGGGCCTTTTGGTCACGGAGTGCTACACCCAGCTCAAAAGCATGCTGGAGAACAATCTTTCGCCCGAGCACGCCCGTTTTTTTGCCGAGCCGGTTCCCGGCCCGGCGGACAAAAGCATCGACTGGTACCTCGAACTGCCAGACGAGGAGCCAGGTGACGCGAACGGCCGGCAGGCGGTCAGACTGACCGAACTGCCCGACGAGGAACGCAACGCGGCCAGCGGCAGCGTACAGCGGCTCTGGGATGAGATCGAGGCCCTGGCCGATAGCCTGAAAGGCGACGATAACGGGTCAAAACGCCTGCGCGGCAACATCCTTTCCCTTGCCCTGCATTTTCCCGGCCTGGACCATGTATATATGGTCGGGGAGCAGCCCGTGCTCACCGGCTGGGGAGCTGACGCCCTGAGCGGCTTTATCCCGCCCCAGGAACTTATCCGTTCCGCTTTTGTCGTTCCGCAACCGGCAGCTCCGCCGCCGCCCCTGGCCCAGGCAGCTCCCGCAGCGGCAGCGACGGCTCCCGCGGCCGCTGCCTCTTCCTTTGCCTGGCTGCGTCTGTTCGGCGCCGCTTTGCTCGGCCTCCTGCTCGCGGCCGGGCTGCTTCTGGCCGTCGGACTTTTGTTCTACCCCGAAACCGCTTCACGCTACACCGCGCGCTTTGGCTGCGCCGAGGCCCCGGTGCTGCAGGCGGAGCCGGACAAGGGGCTTGAAGAAAAGGACAAGGCACAGCTCCTGGAAGCGGAAAAAAGCCCGGAAAGCGAGCCGGACGCCCCGCCCGTTCAGGAGCAGGACCCGGCCCTGCTCGCCGCCCTGAAGGACGAACAGGAAAAGGAACGTCTGCTGCGCCGGCAACTGGAAGACCTGCGCCGCCAAATCAGCCTCAAGGCCGCCGCCTGCCCCAGGCCGGAAGTCAAAAAAGCGGAGCCGGAGCCGCAAAAAGAGCCGGAGCCGCAAAAAGAACCGGAAGCCCCCAAGGAAGCGGAGCCGCCTTCACTGGCGGAGCTGATGCCCACAACGCCCGAGCCGCAGCCCAAGCCGCAGCCCAAGCCGCCCAAAGAAAAAGAGCCCAAAAAGCCGCAGCCGGAAAAACCGCGCAAACAAACCAGGGGCGAGCTGTTGCGGATCCCGGAAAACGCGGCCCGGGACAACGACCTCAGTTTCCTTGAAGGCTGCTGGGAAGAAATCCCGGGAACCACCACCATGTCGCCCAAGGCAAGCGACGGCGTGACCGCGCGCATCTACTGCTTTGACGCCAATGGCGGTGGCTCGCGCACGGTGAACAACCTGACGAACAACTATACCTGCAAAGGGCCCAGCCGGGCCAGTTTTGACCCCACGGGCAAACTGGTCATCCATTCAGATCGCTCGCCCTGCCAGGGGAAAAAAGGCACCTATTATTACAAGAACAGAATGCAATGCGAATCCCGTTCCGGCGGCACGGCGGATTGCACGGCCCGCAACGAAGCCGGCCTGCGCTGGTCCGTAAGGCTGCGTAAACGATAAGTCCATGACCGCCATACCCCTGCTGACCACCCGGATTGCCGCGGCCGCTCCCATACGGCATCAGGGCGTTTTGCTCATCGAAAATTACGCCCAGTTCACGAGCATGTTCGAGCGCGGCCTTTCGCCCGCGCATGCCCGCTTTCTGGCCGAACCCACGGTCCAGCCCCTGGCTGACTCCATCCTCTGGCAAACCAGCTACCATGGCGGGCCGCCGGACGCGCCGCCCCTTGTCGTGCCAGTTGTCAGCCTGAGCGGGCAGGAGCTGGAAGCGGCCCTGCGCAAAACCGTGGACCTCTGGAACGACATCGCCGCCATGGCCCGGGAGCTCATGCTCCAGACCCAGGCCGCCAGACGCCTGCGCGGACAGCTTGTGGCCCTTGCCCTCCACGTGCCGTCCGCACAGAACATCTTCATGGTGGCGGAGCAGCCCGTGGCCGCCTGCTGGGGCTGCTGCGAAGGGGCGCTGCTCCCCGCTCCGGAGGAGGTGCTGGACAAGGGCTGCATACTGCTTCCGATGCTCGCGTTGCCGTCACCGCCGCCCCTTGCACCGCCGCCGCCCGATGCGCCGCTGCCGCCGCCCCCGGCTGCAGGAGCGCAAAAGAGAAGGTGGCCGCGTCTCCTGTTCGCTTTTTTTCTCGGGCTGCTCTTTGCCGCAGGGGCGCTCATCCTGATCGGACTGCTTCTTGACCCCGGACACAAAGACCCTGTTTACGGCCTGACCGGCAGGCAGGGCTGTTCCGTAAAAGGTCCGGCGGATAAAGACGGCGGCCGGAGCGAGCCGCAGCGGGAAATCGCGCCGCCCGCGCCGGAGGAACCTCCCGCCGCAAAAGCTCCACCCCCTACGGAGCCGGAAGCGCAGGCTCCTCCTCCTGCCTCTGAAAACACCCCGCCAGCCGGGGATAGCGCGGAAGCCCTCACACAGAGCCTGCAACAGGCGCAGGAAGAAGAGCGCCGCTTGCGTTCGGCCATCGGGGTGCTGCGCCACAATCTGATTTCCCGCATGGCCCTGTGCGAGCGTAGCCCAAAAGCCGGGCCGCCCGAGACGCAAAGGCCCCCCGAACAGCCCCCGGCAGCCAAATCCGAACCCGAGCCCGAACAGCCGGCTCCGTCCCTGTCCGAGTTTATGCCCACTTCCCCGGAACCCGCGCCCGAGCCGAAAAAGCCCAGCACCCCCAAAAAACCGCCCGAACAAAAACAAACGCCCAAGGGCGCGGAACTGCGCATCCCCCCAAAAGCCGCCGAAAACAATGACCTGCGCTTTCTGGAAGGCTGCTGGAGTTACGTCGCGGGCACGACAACCCTGACCCTGAAGCAGACCGATGGCGAGACCGAAGGGGAATACTGCTTTGACGCAAAAGGCGTCGGTTACCGGAACATACGCAAGCTGCGCAATAACGACCGGTGCAAGGGCCCGGCCAGGGCGAGCTTTGACGCCAATGGCAACCTTGTGCTGCACACGGAGCGGTCCTATTGCTCCAAAGAACCCGAAAGGTACTATACCAAAGATCGCAAAGTCTGCACCCCGGGGCCGGACGGCAAAGCTCCCTGCTCCGCCCGGGACGAGTACGGAACCCGCTGGAACGTGACCCTGAAA
>JAJDJN010000103.1 GCA_030267245.1 Desulfovibrio sp. OttesenSCG-928-A18 | reverse complement strand
GGAATGCGGCCACAGCCAGTTGCAGGCGGCTGAAGGCCTCTTCCGCCTCGGGAGAGGCCTTGCCTTTGGAGCTTTTATTCAGGCATTCGTCAAGGCCGGGCCGTTGCAGATAGGCGCAATCCGGCAAAGTCGAAAACGCATGCCCCCCCTCGCATTTTTTCAAGAACTTTGCCAGGTTGGCATTCAGGGCCAGGGTTTCTTCCTCCACAAAAAACTCCAGGCGGGCCACGGCGGCAAGCAAGGCCGCATGCAGGGCCTCAAGACGCAGCCGGATCTCGCCGGGCGCTGTTTTGGGCACCGGCTTTTCTTCCAGCAGACGCTGCACAAGGTCCAGCACCTTGCCGCGCAAGCGGCGGCCGGGCATGAAGCCCCTGAAGCGCTCATCCTGGACCAGCGCCTGGCAGGCCGAGGCCAGGGCGCGGGAAAGCGCCGCTCCAGTGGCGCTGACAAAAGGGTCCGCGCCGTCGGAACCTGGCGCCTCAGCTTCCCTGGCCCGCGCCTGCTCCCGGCGGGCCGTGACGGACGCGGGGCCGGCGCCTTCCCCGCTTCCGGCGCGGGCGTATTCGGTGCGCAGATCCTCCATGAGCGCGTCATAGACCGGGCTGAAATAGTCCTCCGGCTCAAAGGAAGGGGTAAAATCGGGCGAAATCCCCAGAGGCAGGGCGGAAAGCCGGACCAGAGAACTGAGCAGGCTGTCTATGGTCCGGATGTTCAGACGGCCGAAATTACGCAAAATGCGCTCCACCCATTGTTCGGCCTTGCCGGGCCCCCCGCTCTGCCCGGCCAGCCCGCTCTGTCCGTCCTGAACGGCCTGCCCTCCCCTTGCCGGTGCGGCGGCGCGGGCGCGTTCATCGAGAGCGCTTTGCTTCAGGGCGCCGAGCATGCGCTTTTTCATTTCGGCTGCGGCTTTGTTGGTAAAGGTGGCAGCCAGAATTTCCGCCAGGGAATAGACCCTGTTGTCGCGCTCAAGAACGCACCCGGGCAAAGCGGCCAGGGGGGCGGCATTGCCGAGCAGATCAAGAAAACGCCGGGTCAGGTTGTAGGTTTTTCCTGACCCGGCGGAAGCGCTGATTTGTGTAATCATTTCAAAAGGGCTCAGAGCGTGGCCAGCTCGGGCTGGCCCGTGGACTCCAGCACCGCCTGCCAGTAGGCGGAGTGCACATTCAACTTGCGCCGTTTGCTGGTCACCAGTTCCAGTGGCAGATGCACATAGCGGTCCATCAATTTTGCCACCACCATGTTCGTTTTGCCCGCCATGGCCGCATGCACGGCGTTTTGCCCGAGAAAGCCGCAGTAGACCTTGTCATTGGCGTTGGCCGGCACGGAACGGATAATGTAGCTCGGGTCTATGTACTTCATGGAAAAGGGCACGCCGCGCTCGTTGAGGTACTGTTTGATTTCGCGTTTGAGCACATCGGCCACATCGGCCAGGGTGACGTTGCCCGAGGGGTCCGTTTCCCCCCGTGATTCCAGCAGGTGCTGACCCGCGCCTTCGGCTGCGACAATGACGGCGTGTTTGCGGCCGCGCAGCCGGGTTTCCAGGGCTTGCAGCAAGCCGCCTTCACCGTGCAGGGCAAAGGGGATTTCCGGGATGAGGACAAAATTCACTTCTTTCATGGCCAGGGTGGCGTGAGCGGCAATAAAGCCGGATTCGCGCCCCATGAGCTTGACCAGGCCGATGCCGTTCTTGTAGCCCAGGGCCTCGGTATGGGCGCACTGAATGGCTTCGGTCGCCTTGAACACCGCTGTTTCAAAGCCGAAACTCTGGCTGATGAAATTGATGTCATTGTCAATGGTTTTGGGGATGCCGATGACCGAAACGCGCAGGTTCCGCTCGGCCACTTCCCGCACGATGGCCTGGGTGGCCTTCATGGTGCCGTCGCCGCCGATCATGAACAGGCAGCTGATATTCATGCGTTCAAGGGCGTCCACAATCTCCGCCGGGGCTTGCGGCCCCCGGGAGGAACCCAGGATGGTGCCGCCGAACTGGTGGATGTCCGTGACCTTTTTGGGGGTGAGTTCTTCCACGTCATGGGCGTATTTGGGGATGAAGCCCTCAAGCCCGTACTTGATGCCGAGCACGGTGGGGATGCGGTATTTGTGATGCGCCTCCATGACAATGGCGCGGATCACGTCATTGATGCCGGGGCAGAGCCCGCCGCAGGTGACCACGGCGCATTTGGCCTTGGACGGATCAAAATAGAGCTGTCCGCGCGGACCGGCCGCCTCAAAGAGGAGGGGAACGGGCTCATGGTCGTTCAATTCGTCCATGACTTCCTTGTCCACGTAAAGGGGCAGGAATTCGCTGTCGATGAGGCTGGCCGCAGGCATGGGCGAAGGCACGGAAGCCCTGCCCAGGCTCTGGATCTCCGTGCTCAGGGAAATGTTGTCAAACTGGATCCGGGTTTCAGCGTTCATTATGATCTCCTGCCGCGAACTCCCGTCAGGGCAAGCGGCTACATACTGGGAAAGGTGTTGACGAGCATGACCATCTGGCCGCACAGGGCGACAAAGAGGAACAGACAGGCGAAAATGGCTCCGGGCTTGTGCCGCATGGGCGTATCGCTCTTGGCCGCAAAAAACCACAAGAGCGCGCAGAGCAGGGGCATGCAGAAGCTGAGCAGTAAAACGCCAGGGTCTTCGCCCTGGCTGAGTTCGGCGGGCACGGAGGTTTTGAGCTCCCAGAAAAAAAGAGCGGCCAGAATACCGGAAAAAACAACAAAAGCAAGGGCGAAACGCGCGCAGTAGCGCATGGCGAAAGCGTAATAGTCACGGCCGTAATCGGCCCTGTTGCGCCGGAAGATGAGCCACAACTGCGCAAGGCCGCCGGCAGCGGCCATGCCCGTGCAGTACAGGCAGCCCAGAGCATACCACAGCGCGTGCGAGCCGAGAAAGTCAAGGATCAGAAGATGCAGCACATTTAACGGGTCCATCCACATAAAGGCGAAGAGCAGCGGCTGGCGGGCCGAAGCCACCACAAGAAAGCCGCAGAACAGGACCAGCAGGGCCCCCAGCACCGGCAGCAGCCCGAAAAACAGGTGCAGGGCCCGGAGTTTTTTCAGGGGCCGCCATAGCAGATAATACAGGAGCATGAGCAGAAAAAGGCCGCCCATGGGCACTGCCGTCACAAGGGGGCGCAATTCCATGGCAACTGGCGGCACAGGGAAAAAGGGTGCCAGCTCAGCCTGATAGAGAAAAAAGCCCGTTGCCGCCGCTGTAATCGAGATCCCGGCGAAAACAAGCAGGAACAGGCTGGACTGCCCGAGCTGCATGGCGCATTTGTCATAAAAGGGCTTGCGCCGGACAGCGTACAGGAATTCAGTTTTCAGGGCCAGAAGCGGCGAGCACAGCGCGGCCAGAACAAAAAAAAGCAGCACTCCCACCACGCCCAGGAAGAGAAAAAAATAAGGAAGCTCTATATCAAATTGTTGCAGGGTATGCAGCAGCAGCATGGGCTTCTCCTTGGCATTTCGCCTTTTGCGGAGCGAACGGCGCGTCCGGCGCGCCTTTGGCTCCCCCGGGCGAAGGGGCTATATAGCCTGAAAATGCCGCTGCCGCAAGTAAGTTCCCTTCTGGCGCTGTAGCATTTTCCCCTTCATTGTATTGATAAAGTCCCGTGAACAGGGTAATACCTCGCTATTATGCTGCCACGGCGAATTCTTTTTCTGGCCCCCGCCCAGACCGTGACCCGGATTTTCCCGCAACTGCGTGATGCCGGAATGGAGGTGGGTATTGCCGAAAACCTCAAAGGCGCCTCCGCCTTCATGCGTAAAGGCGCGCCCAGCCTCATACTGTCGCGCCCATTTCTGCCCGGTTATCGCATAGACGACCTTCTGGCCGTCGGCCAGGACGACCCGCATTTTCCGCCGGTCATCGTTTTTTCAGACCGCATTTCCGCCGAAGAGGCAACCCGGGTCATGGAACTGGGGGCCAGGGACTACTGGCCCGAGCCCCTGAGTTTCGAAAAAATCCAGGCGGCCCTGCCGCCACGGCCGGCGGCCGGCAGGGCCTCGTCGCAACCTGTCCCCTCCTCCACCCTTGGCGGCAGAAAGGCCGAGCCCGCCCTGGAGCCGGCATCGGGCGTTCCGCACATAGTGGGCGGCAACCCGACCATGCTCCGGGTGCTGGCCCTGGCAAGGCAGGTGGCCAAATCCAAAGCCACGGTGCTGATTTCTGGCGAATCCGGCACGGGCAAGGAGATGTTTTCCCGCTATCTGCACGCGCAAAGCGATCGCGCCTGCGGTCCTTTTGTGGCCGTCAACTGCGCCGCCCTGCCCGAGCATCTTCTGGAAAGCGAACTGTTCGGCCATGAAAAAGGTTCCTTTACCGGCGCCATCGCCCGCAAGCTGGGCAAGTTCGAACTGGCGGGCGGCGGCACCATTTTGCTTGATGAAGTGTCTGAAATGGAACCCGCCTTGCAAGCCAAGCTGCTGCGCGTGCTCCAGGAAGGCGAAATAGACCGGGTGGGCGGCATTGAGACCATTCGCGTTGACGTGCGGGTGCTTGCCACCACCAACCGCAATCTTGAAGAATGGGTCAGGGAGGGCAAGTTCCGCCAGGATCTGTTCTTCCGCCTCAATGTCATCCCCCTGCGGCTGCCGGCCCTGCGCGAGCGCGGTGACGACGTCTTAACACTTGCGCGCTTTTTCATCAGCATGTATGTGCGCGAATACGCGCTGCCGCCGGTGAACCTTTCAGCCGAAGCCGAAAGCTGGCTCATGGCCTATGACTGGCCCGGCAACGTGCGCGAACTGCAGAACCTCATGGAGCGGGCCGTGCTTCTTTCCGGCGGCAAGCCCATCGCCCCCTGCCATTTTCTTCTGGAAGCGGACGAATGGCCCCTGTTCCTGGATGAGGCGCAGCCTCAGGAGGACACGGCGGACGCACAAGGCCGGAGCGATTCCTCTGCGCAGGATGCCGGGGCCTCCGCCCCGGACCTTTCCGGGCCGGCGGCCGAGCGGCAGGCAGGAGCGGAGGCGGATATTGCCGCCGCCTTTGCCGGCGGGGTGATCCCCCTGCACGAGATGGAACGGCTGATGATTAAAAAAGGGCTGGAGCAGACGAGCGGCAACCGGACCCAGGCCGCCGAACTGCTGGGCATTTCCGTGCGCACATTGCGCAACAAGCTCAATGAATACCGTCTTTCCGGCCAGGATGTGGAAGCGGCTGATACAAAAGGAAGCACTGATTAACGGCCTTTTTGCCCTCTGGCTGCGCCCTGCTTTTTACAGGGCTTTTCCCGCGCGAAGCTCCTGCAGGTCTGGATACAGCTTGCTCCGCCCGGAACTCGCCTTCCTTGCCGGAGAACAAAAACCCTCATCAATAAGCGCTTCCAAAACTCGATGTAATTGTTGGAGAAAAAATGCTGGATAATATTCGGAGCAGTGCGCGTTCTTTTGGCATCAAACTTATTTTCGGCATGATTATTATTGTGTTCATCTTCTGGGGTGTGGGCAATTTCAGCGCCAGTTCCGGCGGAGCGCTGGCCGTTGTAAACGGCGAAGCGGTCTATCTGTCCGATTTCGAGAAGATGTACAACAGGATGGTGGAGATCGAGCGAAAGAACAATCCGGAACTGTTCAACAATGCCGAAGCCCTGCGCATTTTCAAATATCAGGTGCTGGATGAAGCAGTGAACGCCATTTTGCGCCGGCAGGCGGCCGAACGCATGGGCATTCTGGTCACCCCGCATGAAATACGCGCGGTCATTGCCGAGTTCCCGGTCTTTCACGACAAGAACGGCAGGTTCGACCCGGAACTGTACAGGCAGCTCATGCAGGCCCAGGGAACGGACATGGGGGTTTTTGAAGCCGGCTTTGTGGAAGAAATCCGCAACGCCAAGCTTGTGCGCCTGCTGTTGAGCGGGGCCGGCATAAGCACGGTCGAGGCCCGCAATATTTTCAATTTCAGCATGGAGCGCCGCAGCGTGGACTACGTGCTTTTCAGCGCGCAGGAATATGCCGAGCGGGCCGAAATCAGCGACGCGCAGATCAGTGAATACTACGAAAACAACAAGACCAGTTTTCAGACCCCGGCCATGACGGATGTGGAATACCTGCTTCTGACCCCGCAACTGCTGGCGGACAATTATCCCGTTTCCGACGAAGAAGCGCTGGCCTTTTATGAAAAAAACAAGGAGCGCTACCACTTCAAGGATCGCTTTTTAAGCCGGCACATCTTTATTTTCAGCCCGGAAGACGGCTCCAGCGAGGAAGGGGCCGCCGCCATGATCGCCGAAGCCCGGGCCCAGATCGAGGGCGTGGAGGCCCAGCTCAAGGCCGGCGCGGATTTTGCCGAACTGGCCAAGCTTTATTCCCAGGACATGGAATCAAAAGACCAGGGCGGCCTTGTGGGCTGGCTGGACATGGGCCAGACAGGCACACCGGAATACGACGCCGCGGCCTTTGCCATGAGTCCCGGCGAAACCAGCGGCATAGTCAGAACGAGCAAGGGTTTTCACATCATCCGTCTGGAAGACAAGAAAAACGAGGAAACGCAGCCCTTTGAAACGACAAAGGCCGATATAGTCAAAGAGCTTGCCCGTGGAAAGGCGGAAATGGATTTCGGCTCCATCCAGAAAGCCGCGCAGGAGGGGCTGGATCTGAACAAGCCCTTTGCCGAGCTTGCCGCCGAGTTTCATGTGGAGTTGCGGCGCACCGGGCTTGTACCCGTCAGCGAGGCGGAAAAGACCCTCAAGCTGCACAGCGGTTCCCGCCAGTTCTTCATGGACGCCGTAGTGGTCAAAGGCCAGGGGCCGAGCAGCATCCCGGTGCCCCTGGATGTTACCGACGGCATCGCCCTGGTGCGTATTGAAGAACGCAGGAGCGCTGGCTACCTTCCCCTTGAGCAGGTCAGGGACACGATCCTGCAGAGCCTGCGGGCCGGCAAGGGCCGGGAACTGGCCAAAGCGGCGGCCGATGCCGCCCTGCCCTTGTTTACGGGCAAGGACAGCCCGGCAGCCTTTGCGGACAAAGTCCAGACCAGCCGTGAGGCTGTGCGGGCCTTTGCCCAGATTCTGCCCCTGGGCCAGGTGCCGGAACTGGCCGAAGATCTTTTTGCCGCTTCTGGCTCTGTATGGCTGCCCAAGGTCTACGCGGTGGACGGCGGCTACGTCATAGCCCGGGTTGGTGCCATCACCCCGGTGGATGACGCCTACTGGAACGAGTTCAAGGGCATATTCCTGCCCCAACTCGGCAAGGGCCGCGAACTGGAAGTGCTGGCGGCCTTTGTCCAGAATGTCGCCGCCACGGCCAAGGTCGAGCGCTACTATTCGCGGGTCGACGCCATCCAGCTCCGCTAACTAAATCGAGACGCCGAGGGGGCTTTGCCCCCTCGGACTCCCCCAGCAGGGGGCACGGCCCCCTGAACCCGCGATTGGCCTT
>JAJDJN010000102.1 GCA_030267245.1 Desulfovibrio sp. OttesenSCG-928-A18 | reverse complement strand
CCTTGATAAGCTGCTCGCCCAGTTCGTCGCCGCCGCCGCCAGAGTCATAGCGCGGCGGGATGCCGGCGATATAGGGGAAGCCGGGGTGGGTTTTCCCGTCCTCCGTTGTGGACCCGCTGGACCAGATTATGCCCTGGGGCACGGCAAAGTCGTCCGGGGGGTACAGGGGCTCCACCGCCTGTCTGTATTTGATAAAGATGGGCAGGGCGGCCTTGCCGCCGTATTCCGAGCGTCCCATGGGCACATAGTTGTCGTAGCCGACATAGACGCTGGTGACCAGATGCGGCGTGAAGCCGATGAACCAGGCGTCGCGTTCTTCGTTGGAGGTGCCGGTCTTGCCGCCCATGGGTTTTCCCAGCACTCTGGCCGCGCTGCCGGTGCCGCCGGAGACCACGCCTTTGAGCAGGTAGGCCATGACATAGGCGTTTTGCGGGGTTACGGCTTCGGCTATGCCGGGGTTGAAGCGCACCAGCGGCTCGTTCCAGGAGTTGCTGATGGAGGTGATGAGGCGCGGATTGATGCGTCTGCCCTGATTGGCAAAAGCGGTATAGGCCTCGGCCATGTTCAGGGGCGTGGCCTCGTAGCTTCCCAGGCTTACCGCCAGCACCGCCGGAATATCGCCTGGGATGCCCAGGTCGTGCGCCCGGCGGATTATGGCCTCCATGCCCACCTGCTGGGCCACACGCACGGTGCATACATTGCGCGACGCCGCCAGGGCGCGGCTCAGGGGCATGGGCCCGAGGAATTTGCCGTCCGCGTTCCCGGGGGTCCAGATGCGGCGCGAGTACCTGTCCGGCAGCACAAAGGGCGTGTCGTACAGGATGGTGCCGGGCGTAAAGCCCTGATCCAGGGCCGCCGAATAGACAATGGGCTTGAAAGATGAGCCGGGTTGGCGCCGGGCCTGTGTGGCCCGGTTGAACTGGCTTTCGGGGGAAAAGGTATAGCCGCCGGCAATGGCCACCAGATCGCCGCTGTCCACTTCAATGGAAGCCAGGGCGCCCTGCAGGTCGGGGATCTGCTCCAGAGTAAGCGGGATAACGCTTTCGGCCTTAACAGCCAGAGGGTCGTATGCGGGAACGGGCTGTTTCTTGTTCTCCGGGTCGGCCGGTACGCTCACGGGATTGCCCGTGCCGCTGGCGCCGTATGCGGCTACCCAGACCACATCGCCCGGGGCCAGCACCTTTGTGGCGTCCCGGATGCTTCCGGCCGCGGCGGCGGAGACCCGGGGGTTGGGCGTACGGCACCAGTGCATGGTCTTGACGCTGATGCGGCCTTTGTAGTTCTCGCCCAGGCGCAGGTCCGCTCCGTCCTTGTCCACCTTGACCACCAGGGCCTTCACCCAGCCGGCGTTGTCCAGGTCTTTGGGCAAAAAGGCGTTGTCGCGCAGAAAAGCGGCCTGTTCCGCCGGTTCAAGCTGTTCCAGGGGGCCGCGCCAGCCCCGGCGATGATCGGCCTCGTGCAGGCCGGCCCTGAGCCCGAGTTCAGAGGCGCGCTGGTGGACCGGGTCCATGGCCGTGTACACATGCAGCCCGGCCTCGTACACCGCGTCTTCCCCGAAAATGTCGATGTCAACGCCCACGCGCTTTATGTTTTCCTCATCAAAAAAGGCGATGAGCTGCCGGCGCACTTCTTCCAGGTACCAGGAGCCAGCAGTCCATGAGGGGTCGGGCATGGACTCGTAGTGCAGGGGCTGGGCGACGGCGGCGTCATGCTCCTCCTTGCTGATGAAGCCGACCTCAAGCATGCGCGAGAGCACCCAGAGCTGCCGCTCCCTTGTGTTATGGGGCTGCGTATAGGGGTTGTTCCGCGAGGGGGCCTGGGGCAGGCAGGCGAGCACGGCCGCTTCGGCCAGGCTGAGTTCGTTAACGTGTTTGGCAAAATAGGTTCTGGCCGCCGCTTCCACGCCGTAGGAGCTGTTGCCCAGATAGATGTGGTTCAGATAGATATAAAGGATTTGTTCCTTGCTCAGGTAACTTTCCAGGCGGTAGGCCAGGATGGCTTCCTTGAGCTTGCGTTTGTAGCTGCGTTCAGCGGTCAGCAGCAGCCGTTTTACCAGTTGCTGGGTGATGGTGCTGCCGCCCTGCGCTGTGCCGCCTTCGCGCACGTTGGCCACAAAAGCCCGCGCTATGGCCTTGTAATCAACGCCCCTGTGCTCAAAAAAACGGGCGTCTTCCGCCGCCAGAAAGGCTTTGGGCAAATAGTCTGGCATTTGCTCCAGGTTAACCAGGAAGCGCTTTTCCCGGAACAGGTAACCCATGATGCTGCCGTCACGGGCGTAGACCGTGGTCACCTGCGGGGCGCGGTAGTCGCTGACCTTGGTAATGCTGGGCAGATCCTTGGAAATATACAGATACAGCCCCACGAGCGCGAAAGCGCCGAGAATGCCGAGGCTTGTCAACCCCAGCAGCAGATAGTGAAAAAAACGTTTCATAGTGGAACTTTTCCGTTTTTCTGTGACTGTTTTTCCACCCGCGGTTTTGCCGCCGCTCTGTTTCCTGGCCGTCGCCTTCCGCTCCGGAGCTTCTGTCGGAGTAGGTTCCAGCGTGAGCATATCGTTTCTGTCCATTTCTTCCTTTATTCTTTCAGTCCCCAGTCGCGGCACAGGGCGGAAAAATATTCTTTGATCTGTTGGGCGCTGCTCTCCATCAGGGCCAGCCCCTGCACCGGATCGCCCGCCCGTTGCCCGATAAAACAATCCGGCGGAAGAAACAAGGCCAGAGAGCCGCGCAGTATCCAGGCCGGAAATATCAGACAATACCAGGGGCGCACCCTTCGCGGCAAGCGGCAACCGCTTGTGCTGAGAAAAGCGCAGGAGCCGTCACGGCGCGTCCGCAGGGCGTGGTGGCGTTGCCCAAGCGGAAAGAGCTCCTCTATACGACTTTTTTTTCCCGGGAACAATGCGCGCATGGAATCAATAAAATCCGGCGTATTGTCTTCGGGCGCGCAAACCGCATCCCCTTGCGCGGGTGGCAGGAGCTTTTCGGCCGGGTCCTGCTCGGCGCCGGGGGCGCATGGGGGTTCCTTGAAGGCCGCCAGTGCCGCTTCCTCGCGCAGGAACAGGTCCCGCTGGGCCTCGGGGGCTTCGGTGGCCAGGGCGGCATAGGGCAGGATACGCCGCCATTCGGGCGCGGACAGGGGGAAGCAGAGGTGGGTCAGCGCCGGGTCCGTGCGACAGCAGCCGGGGCCAGCCTCGGAACAAAGGCGGCAAAGGCGTTCGCCCTTGGGGGAATATGCGGCCTCGGCGGCGGGCAAAATGGAGTTCATCGGGGTGTTCACAGCAATATCGCCCGCGTACGGGGCAAAGGGGCGGATCAGCCAGCGAAGCGGGCGGCCCGCGTGCATCAGGTGTATTTGGGGTCTTCTTCCTTGATGATCTGCAGGGCCATGTTTCCCTTGACCGTGCCGCTGACGCCCCAGAACTTGGTCACGCCCGCCATGGTGACTTCCAGCAACTCGTCCGTATCCGTGTCAAGCAGGATAACGTCGCCGGCCTTGAGGCGCAGAAGCTGGTTGCCGGTCAGCTTGGCATTGCCGAAGCGGACCTTGAGTTCCACAGGGGTTTCCATGATGCGCTCTTTGAGGCGCGACACCCAGGCATGGTCTATTTCCAGGCGTTCGGTCTGAAAACTGGCGTGCAGCTTGGAGCGGATGGGTTCAATGGTGGCGTAGGGCAGGCACATGATCAGGGAGCCTATGGCTGTTTCCAGTTCCACCTCAAAGGTGATGACCACCACAACGTCGCTGGGCGGCACAATGGCCGCGAACTGGGGGTTGATCTCCGAGCGCACGAGTTCAAGGCTCACATCGTGTACCGGCCGCCATGATTCCTCCATGTTGGAGAGCACAAGCCTGATGACCTTTTCCACGATGGCCTGTTCAATGCGCGTGAATTCCCGTCCCTCAATTTTGGGCTGGCTGCCCTGGCCGCCGAAAAAGCTTTCCACCAGCGCGAAGACCAGGCGGGCGTCCACCACCGCAATGGCGTTGCCGCGTAAAGGCTCCATCTTGAAAATATTGATGCTGGTGGGCACGGGCAGGGAACGCATGAATTCCCCGAACTTGGTCATATCTATGGAAAGGGGGTTCAACTCCACCCGCTTGCGCAGGGCGTTGGACAGGGCGTTGGTGCACAAACGGGCGAAGCGGTCGTTGACGATCTCCAGAACAGGCATCCGGCCGCGGATGATCCTGTCCTGGTTGGCAAGGTCAAAAGGCACTATGCCGGAGTCATCAACCGGCTCGTCCGTCTCCGCCTCGATGTCGCCGCCGGAAAGCCCGCGCAACAGGGCGTCAACTTCATCCTGCGCCAAAATTTTGTTCATGCGTGGTCCTGTTCTCTGCGCTTCCGAGCACAGGGGACAAAGCTGTGTACGGTTGCGCCATGCTTGGTGAAAGGCAGCGGTAAATTCAATGCAAATTTCAAGCCATAGCCCTTGAGCGCGAAAGCTGCGGGGGCATGCGTCCAGCTTGGGTATTGCGCCAGGCACAGAAGGGGCTTGCCCCCTCAGGCTCCGCAACAGGGCGGCGGCACCCTGCGCCCTGAAATGCTCGCCGGAGGCTGTTGGCAAAGGCTTCTTTGGCAACAGCCCGCCGCGTAGGCGCAGGCGGAATTCACTGCCGCCGTAAAGCGCCGGAGCGGGTGTGCCTTTACAAATCCCCGCGCAGCGGGCTTTGTCATCAAACCAAGGCGAGCTTTGCTCGCCGTTGAGCAAGCATTTCAAAGGCAAACGGCTCTAACATGATCCGCCATATGGGGCTCAAGGGCATCATGCCCCCGCGCGGGGATTTCAAAGGGGCTCGGGCCCCCGGGCTTTGTCCTGTCCGCCGCTGCGGCAGTTGGCGCACACGCCGAAAAGAATCATCCGGTGGGATACAAGGGAAAAGCCGTAACTGGCCGCCAGTTCCTCCTGTCTGCGTTCTATTTCCTCATCCATGACCTCGACGTTTTTTCCGCAGACATTACAGATGAGGTGGTCGTGATGCGAGTCGTCCTCAATGGGTTCGTAACGGGCCGTAGCTTCCCCGAAATGCAGTTCCTTGGCAAGGCCGGCGTCGCACAGCAGTTTCAGGGTGCGGTACACGGTGGCCTGCCCGATGTGTTTGTCGGCGGCGCGTACCACATTATACAGCTCTTCAGTGGAAAGGTGTTTGCCGGACTCAAAAAAAATTTCCACTATCAGCCGGCGTTGCGGCGTATTTTTCAGGCCGTTACTGGCAATATATTCCGAAAAGGCATCGACCGGGTTCTGCATAGGCTTCATGCTCCGTGTTAAGGAAATAGCAAACTGCCACAAAGTCAGAATATCCTGTCTATACCGCTATTTTGTCTCTGAGCGCAAGGGGAGCGGTTGCCCAGGGCAAAGCGTTTCGGGCAGCGGACGCATGCGCTGTCCGGCTCCTGTGAGGCAAGGGCGGCGCGAAAGGCGGCAAATTCGGGCTTGCGCCATATATCGAGCGGATCTTCCCGCAGCACCGAACCGTACACCCGCCTGACAAGACCGGGAGCCTCGGCCGGCAGGTTGACATAAATACATGGCGACATGGTGCCCTGCACGCCGATGAATACGCTGCGCTCGGGGCTTTCAAGGCAACTGGCCAGGGGCCGGGGCAGGGGCAGGGCGTAGGACAGGGCCAGGCCAAGCTCCCGGGCCCTTGAGACGGCGCGCTCCAGAAGCTCGCGGGCTTTGGCGCACTTGTCCTCTTCTTCGGGGGCAAAGGCCTCCCGCTCCCAGCTCGGGGCGGGGATGAAGTCCAGGGTGCTTACCACGGCTTCGTGCACCCCCAGTTCCGCCATGAGCTCCGGCAGCAGCAGCACTTCTTCCATGCTGCCGGCCAGCATGAGATAGGCTATGTGCACTTCAAGGTGCACGGCCATTGCCTCCTTGCGCGCCCCTTGCAACATCCTTATGGCGTCCAGAACCCTGGCGAAATCCACGCCCGCCCGGGCCTTGTTGTTGCTCCCAGCGCTCGCTCCGGTCAGGGAAAAGGCTATGATGTCAAGGCCGCAGCGCACAAGTTTTTTCGCCAGTTCCTCGTTCATGACCAGGCCGCAGCTTGTGGTGGAAACCTGTGCTTCCGCCCGCCGGACAAGGGCCACCATATCAAGAAAACGGGGGTGCAGAAGCGGCTCTCCCCAGCCTTGCAGATGTACCCGCGCGCACTGCAACAGCAGGGGCCAGAGTCTGACAAAGCATTCGGGCTCCATATGCTGCGCTTTCCATTGACCGCGCATGGTGGTATGCGGACAATAGACGCATTTGCCCGGACAGTGGGAGCTGATTTCAATCTGGGCGACATCCAGAATCCGCCGCTGCCCGCCGAAGCTTTCCCGCAGGCTGCGCCAGATGCCGGGCCCGCGCAGGGCTGGATCGGCAAAGGGATCCGGGCTGTTTTTGGAAGCTGAATCAGGCATTGTGCTGTTTTTCCTGTGTCATGGACTTTGGGGCGCTATTTCGCAAGCCGCGCAAGGAGGCTCATGTTCGGTTCCAGCCTCGCCCATATCGGTGCCGACGCGCTGATCCCGGAGCAACTGCCGGGCTACGTGCACGCCGTGTCCGGCAGAAAGGCCGGCTTGTGCCAGGGCCATGTCGTCTACACGCACGAGGGGCACGCTGTGCTGGCGGCCTTTCCCGGCAGCGGCGAATACGAACGCGAAGCGGCCTCCTCCGGCGGTGAGGCGTTGCGACTCTGGCGGGAGCGGGCCCGGCTCTGGGCCTCTGCGCCCGGGGCGGACGGCTTTGGCTGCCCGCCAGCTTTTCCACAGGCGGCGCCCCTGACCGGCGCCCTGGAGGAACTTGCCGTCAACTGCCGCAAAATTACGGTCCTGGCGCCCTTTTGTCCATCGGAATCGCCGCCGGGAGCGTTTGTTTCCGGAGATCTTTACTGGCAGATCCCACTGCCAGTTCCCGCGCCGGGCGTGAAGCTTCGCAACATGCTGCGCAGGGCGGAACGCGAGCTTCAGCTTGCCCCGGAAGCCTGGGGGGCGGATCATCAGGCGCTGGTGCTGCAGTATCTGGGCACGCGCCCCTTGAGCCAGGGCACAAGGAGCATCTTCTCCGCCCTGCCCGTTTACGTGGGGGGCGGGGCGGGCGACGGCCTGTCGGGCACTGTGCTGCTGCTGGCGGCGCGGCGCGCGGACGGGACGCTGGCGGCCTTTGCCGTGGGGGATTTTTCCGGCCTTTCCACGGCCTTTTATATGTTCGCCTTTCGCAGCCGGGACGCGCCGCCGGGGGCCTCCGACCTGCTCTTGTGGGCCCTGGCCGAGCATGGGACGCGGCTTGGACATCAACGCCTCAATCTCGGCCTTGGCATCAACAGCGGCATCAGCTTTTTCAAAAAGAAATGGCAGGCCGAGCCGCTGCTGCCCTATGTGGAATGCTCCTGGGATCTGCGCCCGGCGCCCGGCAGGGC
>JAJDJN010000101.1 GCA_030267245.1 Desulfovibrio sp. OttesenSCG-928-A18 | reverse complement strand
TTTGCCAGCAATTTCCATAGAAATTCGCACACAGCCGCTATTGTGTCCCGCAAGCAAGGTTCAGTCACGTGCCCTTTACCCCCCTTGAACAAAGAGCTTCCGTGCGCAAGATGCTCATGCCGCCCCTTCTGATCGGCATGACCACTCTGCTGGCGCTCATCGGCATCGGCCTGTACGGACAATATATCACCTACTACAAGCGCCAGGTGGCTTCGACCCATGAAGCCGCCGTGCGTTTGTACAGCTATGCCGTTCAGGACTCCGAAGCCACCATGGGCGGCCTGCTCGAAGTGTTCACCGGCGATCGGCGCATCATCCCCCTGCTGCGCGAAGGCGACGCGCAAAGCCTGCAGACCTTGTACCGGCATGTGTTTCTTGGCCTGTACAAACGCAGCAGCATCGCCTACCTGGCCTTTGTCGGGCGCGACAAAAGAACCATACTGCGTATGCACGATCCGCGCTATTTCGGCGATTCCGTGGAACGCAGCATCCTGAGCGAGGCTGAAGAGACGCGCCGCGCGGTTGCCGGGCTGGATGTGGGCGGAAACGGGCTTCTGACCTTGCGCATGGTCGCGCCTGTAAGCGACGACAACAACGAAATCGTGGGATTTGTGGAAACCGCCGTTGAAATGGATTCGGTCATCGCCTCTTCCGTACAGGGGCAGCATCTGCAACTGGCCTTCCTGCTGCGCAAGGACAAGCAGGCCACGGACCTCATCCTGCAGGGCAGCGCAAAAAAATACCAGGCCGGTTTCTGGCGGGACATGGATGCGGACAGCCTCCTTTATACCTCCATGCTGGGCTTTGATAAAGAATTTCTCGGTAAAATAAGGGAACAGCAGCGGGAGCTGAAAAATAACAACTCCCTTGAACGCATCAGTTTTTTCCACAACAAGGAGTACTACGTACTCAGCGTACTGCCGCTCGCGGACTCTCTGGGCAATGCCACCGGAGAACTCTTTGTCATCGAAAGCGCCACGGGCATGTGGTATGAATATCTGACCACCGCCCTGATCCTGTTCGGCTTCGGCCTTGCGGTCATGTTCGCCTGCCACCGTCTCGCCGCGCGCAAGCTGGCGAGCACGGACAAGCACATAGCCGAAATGGTGGCCAAAATTCATGAGGGCGACCTGATCCTGGGCAATGTCTTTGAAGAAAGCGAAACCGGTTTCGTCCTGCAAAACTGGACAACAGGAGAAGTGCTGAGGGCCAACCGCGTGGCCCTGAGCATTTTCGGCGTTTACGCCGCTGACGAAATCGACGTTGGCCTGCTTATGCCCCTGCCCCAGAAGGATCCGATGCAGCAGAGCTGGCAGGCCTCGCAGGCCAGCAGGCCCCTGATGTCCATCAGCACCAGCAACGGCGTCACCTATTGCGAAACCGACCAGTTCTTTATCGGCGCCAAAGAGGAAATCCAGTGCCTGGCCATCCGCGACGTGACAAAGGTTGTACTGCTGCAAAGCGAAAACAGAGCCCAGATCCAGTATCTGCAAACAATCATCGATCAACTGCCCGGCATGGTTTTCATCAAGGATGAAGAGTTTTGCCTGATTTTATACAACTCGGCCTTTGAACGCGCCGTTGGCAACCAGGACAACATGATCGGCGAACAGTACTTCGCCCCCTGGATCGGGCTGACCATTGAAGAGATGTCCGAGGACGACAGGCACGTGTTCAACAGCGGGCAACCGTATATTTTTGAAGGGTCCCTGTTGCAGAACGACGGCGAGGAACACACCTATGTGGTGACCAAGCAGCTCATCACGGACAAACGGGGGGAAAAACTGCTTTTATGCGTGGGCACTGACATCACGGAACGCACGCGCATGGAAAAGCAGCTCATCGCGCTCAAGGAAAAAGCCGATGCCGCCAACCTGGCCAAAAGCCAGTTTCTTGCCCACATGAGCCATGAAATCCGCACCCCCATGAACGTTATCCTCGGCATGAGCCACCTGGCCCTCAATGCCGACCCCGACGAGCGGCAGCGCAACTATCTGACCAAAATCCACGGGGCGGCAAAGAACCTTCTGGGCATTATCAATGACATTCTGGACTTCTCCAAAATCGAAGCCGGCGAGATGCACCTTGAGCATATTCCCTTTTCCCTGAACGAACTGCTCCTTGACATCCAAAGCGGCTCCCAGACGCTGCTCATGGACAAGCCCGTGCGCTTTATCCTGGATGCGCCCGATTTTGAAGGCGACTTTCTGGGCGATCCCCTGCGCCTGCGGCAGGTATTGCTCAACCTGGTGAACAACGCCATCAAGTTCACGGAACGCGGGCACGTGGCGCTCATCTGCGTTATCCTCAAAAAGCACGATGACTATCACGATCTGCAATTCGCCGTGGAAGACACCGGCATCGGCATCCCGGAAGATGCCCTGCCCCGCCTGTTCTCCAGCTTTCAGCAGGTGGACGGCACCACCACACGCAAGTTCGGCGGCACAGGGCTCGGCCTTGCCATATCGCAGCAATTCGTCAATATAATGGGCGGCCGGATTGTGGTGCACAGCCAGTTTGGCTCCGGGTCCACCTTTTCCTTTACCATCACCTTGCAGATGGTCGTTCCGGAAGCGGGGGAACGCGCCCTGCCCGGGGTTGCCGCAGCCTGGGACGGCTACAGCCCCGCGCCTGAAACGGACCCGGCCCTGGCCGAAAAGCAGACATCGCCCGCCCTGCCCGGGCTGCTCGCGACGGCCAGGGTGCTTGTGGTTGAAGACAACGCCATCAATCAGGAAATCATCGTGGAAATGCTCAGCAGTTACGGCCTTGCCGTGCGCGCCGTGGACAACGGCCTTGAGGCTGTCGGGGCCTTGAAGGAAGAACAATTCTCCCTTGTGCTCATGGATCTGCAAATGCCGGTCATGGACGGTCTGACCGCCACCAGGGCCATCCGCTCCCTGTCCGACAACCCGGCTTCGGAAGTGCCCGTGATCGCCCTGACCGCCAATGCCATGCACGAAGACCGCGCCCGTTGCCTGGAAGCGGGCATGAACGATTTTCTCAGTAAACCTATTGACGTGCGTGAGCTGGAAGCCAAGTTGCACCAGTGGTTGAGCCGCAACGCGGACGAGTCCTGAGTAATGCGATACTGCCAGACCGACGCTCGAAGCCGTCAGCCCGTTTGCCTCGCGCACGCGGGCCTTTTCCTGTCCTGCGTCTTCCTTGTTCTGCTTTTTGCCGCAAGCCCGTTCTGCCCGGACGCGGCGGCGGCCCCGCAGGCGCAGCCCCCTGCGCAGGAAGCGCCCGGCGCGGAAAATGGCCCCCCGGACAAGGCCGAAGCCGGGGCGGAAGCCCTGTTCACCTATACGGACGTGCGCCGCAAGGCCCGGCTGCTGGCCGAGCATCCATACAGCCCCACGAACTCCGAGATACCCGGGTTCCTGCGCAGGCTGGACGAGAAGCAATGGGGCAGCATCCGCTTCAAAGAGGAAAAAACCCTGTGGCGCGAAGACAATCTTTTTTTTACAGCGCAACTGTTCCTGCCCGGCTTCATCTACGACAGGCAGGTGCCAGTGCATCTGGTGGAAAAGGACGTCGCGCGCCAGGTTCTTTTTGAACCTGACATGTTCGACTACGCTGACGCCTCCCTGGCTGAAAAGATGCGCGACGCCAGGATCAATTTTGCCGGATTCAGGCTCTTTTTCCCCTTGTACCGCGAGGGGCAGCGGGACGAATTCATGGTCTTTCTCGGCGCGACCTATTTTCGCGCCATTGGCAAAAACAGCCATTACGGGCTCTCTTCCCGAGGCCTTGCCCTGAACACGGCCCTTGCCGACGGCGAAGAGTACCCCTATTTTGCCGAGTTCTGGCTGATCAAGCCGCAGCCTGGCGATACCTCCATGAGCGTCTATGCCCTTATGGATTCCCCGCGCATGACCGGAGCCTATCATTTTCTGATCAGCCCCGGCGCCGCCACGGTTGTGGACGTGGAATCAGAACTCTTTCAACGCAGGGGAAGCCAGTTGCCCGCCAAGCTGGGCCTTGCTCCCCTGTGCAGCATGTTTCTCTTTTCCGAAGCGTACACCGGCGCCCGCGTCGATTACCGGCCCGAGGTACATAACTCGGACGGCCTTTTATACACGGACAAGGACAACTGGTTCTGGCGGCCACTGACCAATCCGGAACGGCTGGCCGTCAACTATTTTGCCGTCAGCAATCCCCGCGGCTTCGGCCTCATGCAGAGGGACAACAGTTTTGACCATTACCAGGACATCCGCCAGCGCTTCGAACTGCGCCCTTCATTGTGGGTGGAACCCAAAGGCGACTGGGGTTCGGGGCATCTGGAGCTTATTGAAATACCCTCGCGCGAGGACATACACGACAATATCCTCGCTTTCTGGGTGCCGGACCCGCCCTCACTGGCGGCCTTTCGCATGGCCGAGCGGGATGCGGCGCCCGCGGGCGCGCAGAACAAGGCGGACCAGAACGCGCCCCTGCGCCTGGCCTACCGCATGTACTGGCTCTCGCCCGGCAACACGCCGCACGATCTCGGACGCGCAAGCGCCACGCGGATGGTGCGCGTTGACAAAAGCGACAAGGTGCGCTTTATCGTGGATTTTGAAGGCGAAGCACTGCGCGATCTGCCGGCCGACACCGGCCTCACCAGCTTACTGGGGATCCCGGAGCAAGGCCAGGTTCTTGAAAAAAGCCTGGCAAAAAATCCGGTTACCGGCGGCTGGCGGCTGGATTTTACCGTGCGCCTCCCCGAGCAGAGCGGAGTGATCCAGATGCTCTCCGCCCGTGAAGAACCGCCCCGGATGCGCTTTAGCGCCATGCTCAAAAAGGGGGAGAACCTGCCCGAAGCCCTGACCGAGGTATGGGTGTATGATCTTTCATATTAGGGCCCCCAGGCGAGCTTTGCCCGTCGCAGGCAGGCATTTCAAAGGCTTACCGCTCCAAGAGGACACGCATGCTTGTTCAAAATGACGACAATCCGGATCTGTGCCGTTTATCTTTGAAAAACGGACAGATAGAATGCCCGCGCGCCAGGGACAGGGCGCTGCTTTACACACGGGGGCTGGATATTGACCCCATGTCCAGCGTGGAGCTTGCCCTGGAAAGTCTGAAAAGAGCCGGCGAACGGTGGGAAAACAGACAAAACGACACTCTCGCCTCCTTGCCGGGCGGCGCCGCCCCGGCCGCCGAAGCCGGGCCAAGCCCCGCCGCCCTCGTCATGGAAGAGCTGCACGCCCTGCTGCGGGAAAGACAGATTGCCCTGCGCTTCACCACATCCGACGGGCAACTTTTGCGCAGCACGCCCCCCATGAACAGAAAGCGCATGATTGCCGAGGACATGGACTACTCCCCCCTGCGCAGGGCGGTGAAAAGCATGCACAGGGTCTTTGGCCGCGAGCGTAAATTCTGAACGCCCCCCGGGAAACAGCCATGGCTGATATGCCAAAACACGATCTGTTCACGCAGAAAAACTGGATGCGGGCGGGGCGCTGGCGACGCTTGCTGCTGCTCATACTGATCCTGGGGCCCGCCCTTTTTTGCGCCGCCGTCATGCATTCCCTGCTGCCCGCAAAAACATGGCCGGCGGTAAACGCCATTATCACCGCTCTTTTTGCCGTGCTCTTCGCCTGGATTTCCGTGGGCTTCTGGAGCGCGGTAGCCGGGGTCTTCGTTCTGCTCAAACGCTATGACCGTTTTGCCGTAACCCTTGACTGTCCCGACAAGCTGGCCATTGCCCAACACGTGCGCACCGCCCTGCTTTTCCCCGTGTATAACGAGGACGCGCGGCAGGTCAGCGAAGGCATCCGCACCGTGCTGCATTCACTGCGCGCCAATAATCTGGACAGGCATTTCGACATCTTCATCCTCAGCGACACTACCAATCCGGAAATCTGGGTGCAGGAAGAAGAAGCCTGGTTCAACCTGTGCCGCAGCGAGCGGGCCTTTCAAACCCTGTTTTACCGCCGCCGCAAGAGCAATCTCAAACGCAAAAGCGGCAATATCGCCGACTTTTGCCGACGCTGGGGCGCGAACTACCAGTATATGGTCGTTTTTGACGCGGACAGCCTGATGGCCGGAGAAACACTGTGCCGCATGGTGCAGGCCATGGAGGCACACCCGGAAATAGGCATCCTGCAAACCCCGCCCAAGGCCGTGCGCAGTCGCTCGCTCATCGCCAGGGTGCAGCAGTTCGCCAACCACCTCTACGGGCCTATGTTTGCCGCCGGCTTTCATTTCTGGCAACTGGGCGAAGCGCAATACTGGGGGCATAACGCCATTATCCGGGTAGAGCCCTTTATGCGCCATTGCCAGTTGCCTACGCTGCCCGGTTCTTCCTTTATGGGCGGCGAAATCCTCAGCCACGATTTTGTGGAATCCGCGCTCATGCGCAGGGCCGGCTACGGAGTCTGGCTGGCCTATGAGTTGCAAGGCTCCTGGGAAGAAAATCCCCCGAGCCTGATTGACGAGCTGATCCGGGACCGGCGCTGGTGCCAGGGCAACCTGCAGCATACGCGCCTGATCTTCACACGCGGCTTTTTTCCCACGCACCGGGCGCTTTTTATCAACGGGATCATGTCCTACGGCTCGGCGCTGCTCTGGTTCTTTTTTCTGCTGGCCAGTTCAGCGCAGGCAATATCGCAGTTTTTCATCATTCCGGACTATTTTCCGCCCGGCCGCAGCCTGTTCCCGGACTGGCCGCAGTATTTTCCCACCTGGGCCCTCAGCCTGCTCGGGGGCACGGCCTGCCTGCTCTTTATCCCGAAAATCCTTGCCCTGTTGCTGGTCATGGGCAAAAGGGGAACGCGGGCCTACGGCGGATTCATCTCCATGAGCCTGAGCTGTCTTGGGGAGGTGGCGCTTTCCACGGTGCTTGCGCCCACACGGATGCTGTTCCACAGTTACTTTGTGGTCGCCACCCTGCTGGGTATAAAGGTGGGCTGGAAAGCCCAGAACAGGGGAGAGGAGACAAGCTGGAAGGAGGCCCTGCGCTTCCACTGGTGGGGGACGCTGCTCGGGCTCCTGTGGGGGCTGCTGATGTACATCACCAGTCCGGGCTTCTTTATCTGGTTTTCGCCCATTGTTACCGGCCTTGCCATTTCCATCCCCCTTTCGGTCTGGACCAGCAGGGTCAGCGTGGGCGACGCCTCGGCGCGGGCGGGGCTGTTCCTGACGCCGGCCCAGACCGGCCCGGCCCCCGAACTGGCCGGGCTGGAGCAAAACCTCGCCCGGGCGCAGGAATACTGCCCCTTTGGCTCAGAATGCAAACAGGGCTTTGTCCGGGCGGTAGTGGTGCCACGGGTCTTTGCCCTGCATTCGTCCCTGCTGCAACATAAGCGGCGTAATTCCGCGCAAAAAACGGCCCGCTTGCGCACCCTGGTGCGAAAAGCCCTGGAGCTTGGCCCCCCCGGCCTGAACGCGGCGGAAAAAAACGCCCTGCTCAGTGACCCCGGCTGCCTGAAAGATCTGCACCTCAAGGTCTGGGCCCTGGACGAAAAACAGGCCGCACTCTGGGGCATA
>JAJDJN010000100.1 GCA_030267245.1 Desulfovibrio sp. OttesenSCG-928-A18 | reverse complement strand
GCGCCTGGGTCCGCGACCCCTTTGGCCGCCGGAGGCTCCTTGCCCATAGAATCATCCGCCAGGCGCGTCATCCCCTTGAAAAAGTTGCTGCGTTCTGCAAAGATTCGCTGAACCGACCCGCGCCACGGCGCAAAAGGAGACGCCATGTCCGAGAATACCGGCGGCAAAGAAGCCCGGCTGCGCCTGTTCCGCTCGCTCCCCTCCATGAACGCGCTGCTGGAGGCTTTTTCCGCTCCCGCATCCGACGCCATGCTCTGTGCCGAAGAGGCCGGCCTGCGTTCCTTTCTGGCCGACTCTCTGCCTCGCACCCTGCTAAGGGAAAGTATCGAGGATTTTCTTGGGCAATGCCGGCAGGCCATACAGCAGGGCAAGCCCGGCCTGGAACAGGGCCTGGCCCTGCGTGAACTTATGCCGCGTATTGTGCGGCATGTGGCCAGGGTGAGCAGGCCGCACTTCAGGCGGGTGCTCAATGCCACTGGCGTTGTCATCCACACCAATCTCGGCCGCAGTCTGCTGGCGCAAGAGGCGGTCCAGGCCGTGGCCGAAGCGGCGCGGCACTATTCCAATCTGGAGTTCGACCTGCAAAGCGGCGCGCGCGGCAGCCGTTACAGTCATGTGGAGGCGCTCGTCTGCCGCCTGACCGGGGCCGAGGCCGCGCTGGTGGTGAACAACAACGCCGCTGCCGTGCTCCTGATGCTCGACACCCTGTGCAAGGGGCGTGAAGTCATTGTCTCACGCGGCGAACTGGTGGAAATAGGCGGCAGTTTCCGCATTCCGGCGGTCATGGAAAAAAGCGGCTGCGTCCTGCGTGAGGTAGGCGCCACCAACCGCACGCATCCGGCGGATTATGCCTCGGCGATCACGGAGCATACGGCCGCGCTCATGAAGGTGCACGCCTCCAACTTCCGGATCATCGGCTTTACCAGCCAGGTTTCACGGGAGGATCTGGCTGCTCTGGCGCGTGAACGGCGGCTGCCCCTGCTGGAAGACCTGGGCAGCGGCACCCTTTTTGACTTTGCCGCCGCAGGGCTGCCCGCCCTTGCCTCAGAACCGACGGCGGCGCGGGTGCTGGCCGCCGGGGTGGATGTGGTCAGCTTCAGCGGCGACAAGGTGCTCGGCGGGCCGCAGGCGGGCATTATTGCGGGACGGGCGGAATATATCGACCCGATCAAGCGCAATCCCATGAACAGGGCCCTGCGCATCGACAAAATGACCCTGGCCGCCCTGGAGGCAACCCTGCGCCTGTATCTTGAGCCGGAACTGGCGAAGCGGCGCATCCCCACCCTGCGCATGATCTGCGAAAGCCCCGCCTCCCTGCGCCGCAGGGCGGGAAGATTGCTGAAGACCCTGCAAAAAGAACTGGCCGGGCAGCCGGAATCCGGCCTCAGCCTGACCCTGCGCCCCGGGGCCTCGCGCACCGGCGGCGGCGCCTTCCCCGAACTGGATCTGCCTACAAGCCTGGTCTGCCTGCACGCAGCGCCGGGCACCTCGGCGCCTTCGCCCGAAAGCCTGCGCGAATGCCTGCTGCAAGCGAACCCGCCCATGTTGGCGCGGGTGGAGAACAACGCCCTGTGCCTGGACCCGCGCACCCTTGACAACGCGGAGTTTTCCCTGGCGGCCCGCTCCCTTTGCCAGGCCCTGGGCAAGGCGGCAGGGGCTGTTTCTCAATAAACTCCTGCTGCAAATTCGACTTTTCGCGGACAGAATTTATGTAGAAACAGCCCCCCGGGCCTGTTCACCTCGTGTGATTTCGCGGTCAGCAGTATTTATCCTGCCTGTATACAGGCCTTTCATTTTTTTCTCTTTCCTTGCAATGAACGCCCAATTGCACTAGACTCCCTTTGAAAAAGCCTCTTTACGCGTTGTTTTTGAACAATGCCTTGCGCTGCCTCTTTTTTTCCGCAAACGCAGGAGGACACAATGACCTGGTCTTGGGCGGCCTTTATGCCGCATCCCCCGATCATAGTACCGGAAGTTGGAAAAGGCAGGGAACAGGACGCAGGCGAAACCCTGCGCGGCACCAGGGAAATATGCGAGCAGATCAGCGCCCTGAACAAGGAGAATCCCCCTCAGGTCATCCTGGTTCTGTCGCCCCACGCGCCCTTTATCCCGGGCAACCTCTTTGTAAACACCGCCGAACAGGCCAGGGGCAGCCTTGCCCGCTTTGGCGCGCCCTCGGTGCGCATGACCCTCAATACTTCCAAAGAGGCCCTGGAAACCTTTGCCGCCGTGGTCAAAACAGCCGGCATCACCGCCACCTTCGGCGAGCAGCCCGACATCACCCAGGACCACGGCACCCTGGTGCCCCTGCATTTTCTCGCTGAAAGCTTTGAAGGGGGCAAGCTTCCGCCCGTGCTGATCATCGGCCCTTCGGGCATCTCGCCGCATAACGCGGTCAAGCTGGGCAAGGCCCTGGCCGCGCTGAACGGCCCCCGGCCCTGGGCCATGCTGGCCAGCGGCGATCTGTCGCACAGACTCAAACCCGGGGCGCCCTCGGGCTACAATCCGGACGGCGCGGTTTTCGATCAGGCAGTCGTCGACTCCCTCAAGGAGGGCAAGGCGCAGATGCTCGTGGATCTTTCACCGGCCGTGTGTCAGAACGCCGGCGAATGCGGCCTGCGCCCGGCCCTGGTGCTCCTTTCCATGTGCAACGAGCCCCTGCGGGTCTTTTCTTACGAAGGCCCCTTCGGGGTCGGCTACTGTAACGCCCTCTGGTCGCCCGGCAGCGGGGAGAAGGCGCGGGAGGCAAATCAGGCCGCCGATGCGGACAAGCAGCGCGGCAACCCGGCCCCGGCCGCGAAAAACACCCCGACGCCAAAAGCACAGCCCCCGGGACAACAGGGCAATATAGTCATCAAAATGGTTCCCGCTTCCGGATCGGCCAAGGCCGCTACCCAGGGGGGGCAGCGCACTTTTACCGGCACCTTCTCCGTCCCCACGGCGGCCCGGGCCCCTTCCCAGGCTAACAAGCCCCGGCGCCCCTCCGCGCCGCCGGAGCAAGGACAGGGGCACCCCTACGCGAAGCTGGCGCGGCAGACCGTGGCCGCCCGGCTCAAGGGCGAAGCCCTGCCGGATGCGGCGGCCCTGGACGCGCTTTCGGATGACAGGAGCATTTGGGACGTACACCAGGGCTGCTTTGTGTCCATAAAAAATCTGGACGGATCCCTGCGCGGCTGCATCGGCACCTTTATGCCCACGCAGGCGGACCTTTCCGCTGAAATCAAGGCCAACGCGGTGGCGGCGGCCACGCGCGACCCCCGCTTCAAACCCATGCGTGAGGAAGAGCTGGACAGGGTGCGTATTTCCGTGGATGTGCTGAGCGCCCCCGAACTGGTGCGCGAAGGCATGGAACTGGACCCGCGCAAGTGGGGGGTCATTGTGACCAAACAGGGCCGGCGCGGCCTTTTGCTGCCCGACCTTGACGGTGTGGACACCGTGGAGCAGCAACTGTCCATTGCCGCCAGAAAAGGCGGGATCAGCAACCTTGACGGCGCTGAAATCTATCGCTTTTCCGTCAGCCGCCACTATGAGGGAAGCTCATGAAGCTGCCGCCCCGCTGGTGGAAAGCCGTGGACAGCGAGCGCGCGGACACCGTTGACGTAAAGTCCGGCGACGCAATGCATGTTGCCGGCGCTGACGCCGCTGCCCGCATTGAAGGCGCGGCCGGCGCGGGCGAAGCCGCCGCCAGCGGGAAGGGGCGGAACACAAAGGCAGCGCAATGCAGTCTCTGCATTCATGCCTGTGTGCTTACAAAGGACAAGTCCGGCTACTGCGGCGCGCGTTTTTTTGACGGCGAAGCGCTTGTTTCGCCTTTTCTGGGGCGTTTCTCATCCATCGCCATTGATCCTATTGAAAAAAAGCCCCTGTACCACTGGCGGCCGGGCACGGAGATCTTTTCCCTGGGCAGCCTGGGCTGCACCATGCGCTGTCCCTTTTGCCAGAATCACGGTATCGCCCAGCCGGAACGGGACGAACAGCGCGCGCTGTCACGCCTGCGTGAAATCGAGCCTGAAGCGCTTGCGGCCACCGTGCTCAGGCACAAGCTGAATTCCGTGGCCTACACCTACAACGAACCTTCGCTGCAGGCGGAATACATCCTTGCCGCCGCCCCTCTTTTGCGGGCCTCGGATATTGCCACGGTGCTGGTGAGCAACGGCATGTACTCCCCCGAACTGCTGGAAGAACTCGTCCCCTTTGTGGCGGCGGCGAACATCGACGTGAAAACCTTCAATCCCCGCACCTACGCCCGCCTGGGCGGTTCGCTGGACACGGTCAAGCGCACGGTGGCCCGTTTTCATGAAGGCGGCGTGCATGTGGAAGCCACCACTCTGGTGGTGCCGGGCGTAAGCGATTCCATTGAGGAATTCGACCAGCTCACCGCCTGGCTCGCGTCCATTTCGCCAGGCATCCCCCTGCACATTTCGCGCTACCGGCCCGCGCACCGCTTCAAGGCGCCGCCAACGCCCATCCCCCTGCTTGAACGCTTCGCGGCCCTGGCAAAGGGCCGGCTGAAACACGTGCACATCGGCAATGTGCCCGGTCTGCGCTGAGGGGGCGGAGCAGTGCGGCCACGGGGCGCTGCCGCCTGCCGGGTAAGCCCGGGGGAAGGCCCCCGGCAACGCTGACAGCCGCAAATCAGAAAGCAGTGCGACTGTGGGCTGTTCACGTTGCGGGTATTTGGCACCGGCCATTTTCTTGTGGACGGAGGCAAAATCCTGCGTATATAGTATGCACGGGAATCATCAAAAAACACACTGTAATTTCAAGGAGTTTTTATGAAATCATTAAAAGGCACCCAAACTGAAAAAAACATCCTCATCGCATTCGCCGGTGAATCCCAGGCCCGCAACCGCTATAATTATTTCGCCAGCACAGCGAAGAACGAAGGCTTCGTGCAGATATCCGCCATCTTTGCCGAAACGGCGGATCAGGAAAAAGAACACGCCAAGCGGCTATTCAAGTTTCTGGAAGGGGGCGAACTGGAGATAACCCACGCCTACCCGGCCGGCATCATCGGCGATACCAGCACCAACCTGATCAATTCCGCTGCGGGCGAGCGTTACGAATATGTTGAAATGTATCCGTCTTTCGCCAAGGTGGCCGAGAGCGAAGGCTTCCCTGAAATCGCCCTGGTCATGCGCTCCATTGCTGTGGCCGAAGAGTTCCACGAACGCCGCTATCTGGATTTTGCCCGTAATATCAAAGAAGGCCGCGTCTTCGCCCGCGAACAGTCCGCCACCTGGCGCTGCAGAAACTGCGGCTACCTGCACCAGGGCACCAGCGCGCCCCACGAATGCCCCGCCTGCGCGCACCCGCAGGCCCACTTTGAGCTCCTGGGCATCAACTGGTAGGCCGGCCCGATATATCACACTGATATTCAACAATATCAGTCCAGGGGATTTAGCCCGGATTTTGCGCCAGGCGCAAAATCCGGGCGGCCTATTGCGACAGCAAACATGCTGGGTTGGCGCAATACTCAGGTTAGCTGAGAAAATTTCTAAATTCTTACCAGAATATATTTAGATAACCAAGTATCGCTTACGCCGCAAGACTCAGCCGCCCCCGGCACCCGCGAGCAGGGATCGGCCGCATGCGGGTCAAGGGGGTGTAATGCCCCTTGGCCCGCCGGGCTTTTTTTCTCCTGTCCCATCCAGAGCGAGAGGCTGCCGCCCCGCGTTGCCCATGGCGTAAAAAGACATACTATACACTGAGTTATATGACCACACCGCCGGATCCGGTAAAAGTGTCTCGGAAAAAGGATGGAGTTCGGCACAAAAATCGGGTATCCACAAAAAAGACTGCCACAGTCGCCAAATCCTGCCGCCATGACGGGCGGCCCTGTGAACTGGTATTGTTTCATACTCCATGATTGTACGGAGGGGACGCCGCCTGTGACGCGCCGGCCCGACACATCATCAACCTGCGCCGTGGAGGCAAGTAATGACAGCATCATCTTCTCGTTTCGCGTTCAGCACTGTGTCCAAAATGCTCTGCTGCGCCCTTTTGGGCGGTGTTCTGCTCATTGGCGGCTGCACCAGCAAGTACGGAACCCAGACGACCCAGGTCAACCACTATCCTGAGTGTTACTCGCCCATTAACGAGCTGCGCCAGAACGAATACGTTGTTCAAAAATCGGTTGCCGGCGGCGCGGTGGCCGGTGCCGCCCTTGGCGCCGTTGTCGGCTATCTGACAACCGGCAAGGCCTCCGGCGCCCTGGTGGGCGCGGCGGCTGGCGGCATAGCGGGCGGCACGGCCGGCGGACTGTACGGCCAGCACCAGAAGGAACAGAACGACTCCGCCCGCCTCGCCCAGTACAACAGCCAGCTTGACGGCGGCATCCGTGAAGTGGACAAGGCCACCGCCGCCGCCAAGGTTGCGCGTCAGTGCTATGAGCGCCAGTTCAGCACCGCCGTGTCCGAATACAAGGCCGGGCACATCACCCGCGAACAGTTCAGTTCGCGCTATCAAGAAGTAAGCTCGGGCCTGGAAGAAGCGGCCAACATTCTTGGCCAGGCGAACCAGAACAGCAGAGCCATCGCCGGCGAATACAACAAGGCCCTGAACGCCGAAGCCGAACGCCTCAACGTATCCCCCAGCGCTGTGCGCTCCAGCACCCCTGTGGGCAACACCGAAGAAGGCCGTCAGCTTTCGCGCATGGCCGAAAATACCTCCAAGATGGAGCGCTCCGTCAGCGCCGGACAGGAAGAAGAACGCCTGTTGCGCCAGCGCCTGGCGGAAACCCGCAAGCAGGCGCAGGATCTGTTAAGCTAGCCTGAGTCCGACGCGGTAAGGCTCGGGCTCGGTCCGCCCCGCCCCGGCGGCTCTTTCTGCGGAAACAGTTCCGAGGGTAAATATGGACAGGCGCTGCCTTGGCAGCGCCTGTCCATCCGGCTCTTTATGCCTTTTAGGGTGTAAAGGAGCCACGATCCGAGCATGCCTCCAACGGCCGGAGGCATTTTGCCCGCGCAATATGCGGGCTGTGGCATTTCATAAGTATACCGACAGCTTGAACCCTTTCATCAGTAAGGACTTGCACCATGACCGGCGAAACTCCCCCGCAAGACGGGGTTGCTGCCAGCCCCAAGGGCGCCGGGCCGCAGACGGCTCCGCTTCCTTTTTACCGCCGCTCTCTTTTCTGGGTCATCATCGGCATGCTCATTGGCGGCCTTGTGCTCTTTTTGCTGCTTCGCGGCTGCGCGCCGGCCCCGGAAGGGGACGGAGAGGGCGAAGCCCCCGGACGGAGCGAAAGCAGACCGCCCGAACCGCCGCAAGCCCCCACGCCAGACCCCAAGGCGGAAGCGGATAAAAAGGCCGAGCGCGATGCGGCGCTCAAAGAGCTGCTGCTCGTGCAAAAAGCCCAGAACCAGGGGCTTGAGGAAGAGCTCCGCCGCCTGCAAGCTCTTTTGCAGGAAGACCCTTGCGCCCTGCCTGGCATCCTGGGCGCGCCGCCGGCCGAACAGCACGTTGCCCCGGGTTACTC
>JAJDJN010000010.1 GCA_030267245.1 Desulfovibrio sp. OttesenSCG-928-A18 | reverse complement strand
CCCCTGTTCATTGTGCAGGCATAAGGACGAAATATTTATGACGCAGCAAGCCCCCCAGCCGGCCGATTCCCCGACCGGCACGCCCCTTGCGGCCGTGGTTACCGGCGGCTCACGCGGCATTGGCAAGGCCATTGCCGAGAGCCTCGGCGCGGCCGGCTACCAGGTTTTTCTCACCTATGTCAGCAAGCCGGCGGAGGCGGAGGCCGTGGTCGCTGGAATCGAGGCCAGGGGCGGCAAGGCCCGCGCCTTTTCCCTGAACGTTGCCGACAGTGAGGCCGTGAGCGCTTTTTTTCAGGAAAAGATCAAGGACAAGGTCCGCCTCGGGCTGCTTGTGAACAACGCCGGGATCACAAAGGACGGTTTTCTGGTCCGCATGAAGGACGAAGACTTTGACGGCGTTTACGCGGTCAACCTGCGCGGGGCCTTCAACTGCCTGCGCGAAGCGGCCAAAATCATGTCCAAACAGCGCTTTGGCCGCATTGTGAACATCAGTTCCGTGGTGGGCCAGATGGGCAACCCAGGCCAGGTCAACTACAGCGCGGCCAAGGCCGGGCTGATCGGCATGACCAAATCCGCCGCCAAGGAACTGGCTGGCCGGGGCATAACGGTCAACGCCGTGGCTCCCGGCTTTATTGAAACCGACATGACCCGCGCCCTTCCGGAGGAAATCCGGGCTCAGTATCTGCAGCACATCCCCCTGAAACGTTTTGGCGAGGTGGAGGAAGTGGCGGACGCGGTGCTTTTTCTCGCTTCGGACAAAGCCGGCTATATAACCGGCCAGGTGCTCGCCGTGAACGGCGGCATGTATACGTAATGTTTTATTCACCTTTTACGCCCAACCATAAACGCCCTCATGGAAACAATCGGAGGACCCATGTCTGTTGAAGAAAAAGTGCAAAAAATCATCATGGACCAGCTCGGCGTTGCCGCCGAGGAAGTAAAGCCCGAAGCCTCCTTTGTGGAAGACCTCGGAGCCGACTCTCTGGATCTGACAGAGCTCATTATGGCGATGGAAGAAGAATTCTCCATTGAAATCGATGACGAAGAAGCGCAAAAACTGCTCAAGGTAAAAGACGCGATTGCCTATGTGCAGCAAAATGCCAAAGGGTAGCCCCGAGGGCTCCGGCTGTTCGCACTCCTGCCCGCACACGGCGCGAGTTTCGTGCTGAAAACGCGGTTGCGGCACAAAGGCGACATGCTCCGGCAAGGACTCCAGAGGGCCGGCGCTCCTTTGGCTGCCCGTGGCATGCCCTTGATGCGATCTCACGGCCGGGTCCAGGCGGACCCGGCCGGCAGCAGCAAGCCCTCCGTACCAACAATGTTCCGCAGCCGGACGCTGTTATTTTGTTTTTTCCCGGCGCGCCAGGCGGAATCGCAAGGATATGTTCATGACCAGAAAACGCGTGGTAGTAACAGGACTTTCCGCCCTCTCTCCCCTGGGAGGCAACCTCTCCGACTCCTGGAACAATCTGCTCGCGGGCAAATCAGGCATCGCTCCCATCACACTTTTTGACGCCACGGGTTATGCGGCCACCATCGCCGGCGAGGTCAAGGATTTTTCGCCTGAAAACTACGGGATCCCCATGAAGCAGGCCCGGCGCATGGACCGCTTCGTGCAGTTCTCCGTGGCCGCCGCCCAGATGCTTCTTGCCGATGCCGGCTACGAAGTTACGGAAGAAAACGCCACGCGCGTGGGCGTGCTTCTGGGCATCGGACTCGGAGGTCTCCGGACCATTGAAGAGTTTCACACCAGGTTGCTTGAGGCCGGCCCGAACAAGATTTCTCCCTTCATGATCCCGATGCTCATCTCCAACATGGCTCCGGGGCAGATTTCCATTTTCAGGGGACTGAAAGGGCCCAACGTGGTCATGACCAGCGCCTGCGCCTCGGCCCTGCACGCCATCGGCTACGCCTATTCCGAAATTCTCCTTGGCCGTTGCGATGCCGCCTGCACCGGCGGTGTGGAATCCACCGTCAGCCCCATGGGGATTTCCGGCTTCACGGCCCTGAAGGCCCTGTCCACGCGCAATGATGAACCGGAAAAGGCCTCGCGCCCCTTTGAACGCGACCGCAGCGGTTTTGTCATGGGCGAAGGGGCCGGCATGCTTTTTGTGGAAAGCCTTGAATCGGCCAAGGCCAGGGGGGCGCGCATCTATGCGGAAATCGCCGGTTTCGGCTCCTCGGCCGACGCCTTTCACATTACCGCGCCCGAAGAAAACGGCGATGGCATGGCCCGGGCCATGTTGAACACCCTGAACGACGCCGGGGTAGGCCCCGAGGTGGTGGACCATATCAACGCCCACGGCACTTCCACCCAGCTCAACGACCTCACGGAAAGCAAGGCGATCAAGACCGTTTTCGGCAAACGGGCCTATGACATCCCCATAACGGCAAACAAGTCGCAGACAGGGCACCTGCTCGGCGCGGCCGGGGGCATTGAAAGCGTATTTTCGGTCATGACCCTGGATCAGGGAGTCATCCCCGGCACCATCAATTACGACAACCCGGATCCGGCCTGCGATCTCAACTACATGGGCGACGGTCCCAAAAAGATCCGTCCAAACTATGTGTTGTGCAACTCCTTCGGCTTTGGCGGCACCAACGGCTGCATCCTGTACAAACGCTTTGAGGAATAGCCCGCCCCCGGAAGACGCCAGCCCCCCGGCGAAAATTCCAAAACCCCTGGCCCGCATATTGTACCAGCCGTCGGGGTGCTTAGCCTCGGCCGGGGCCGTTGCCCCTTGCACCCGCGAACATGATTGACCATATGGGGGTCAAGGGGCATCATGCCCCTTGCGGGGATTCCCAAGGGGCGGAGCCCCTTGGCCGGGGGATTCCAAAGGGGCGGAGCCCCTTGGCCGGGGATTCCAAAGGGGCGGGGCCCCTTTGGCCATAACTTTTTCCGGCTTTTTTTTATGGCCTTGCTTATCAATCTGCCGTACTATCCCCCCTGTGATACAGGAATATCCCTGCATCCGCCCAGGCGGGCCCGCCCCGCCCGGACCCAGACCGGAGAATGCGCGAACTTCGCGGCAGGAATCCGGCAACACGTTTCCATACCCTTATTTATCCTTCCGCCGCATATAAGGAGCGTTTAATGGACGAGATTCTGCTGCACGATCCGGCCCTGGGCCAAGCCATATATCAGGAAACTCTGCGCCAGATCAGCAAACTCGAACTCATCGCCTCGGAAAACTTCGTTTCCAAAGCCGTGCGCCAGGCCCAGGGCAGCGTGCTTACGCACAAGTATGCCGAAGGCTACCCGGGCAAGCGCTATTACGGCGGCTGCGAATACGTCGACCTGGCGGAAAACCTGGCCATTGAACGCGCCAGGAAGCTCTTTGGCGCCGAGTACGTCAACGTGCAGCCGCATTCCGGCAGCCAGGCCAACATGGCCGTATATCTTGGCGCCATCAAGATGGGCGATACCGTGCTCGGCATGGATCTGTCCCACGGCGGGCACCTTACCCACGGCAGCCCGGTGAACTTTTCCGGCCGCTTCTACAAATTTGCCAGCTACGGCGTGAACCGGCAAAGCGGTCGCGTGGACTACGACGAAGTGCTCGCCCTGGCAAAGCAGCACAAACCGGCCCTGATTGTGGCCGGGGCCTCCGCCTATTCGCGCACCCTGGATTTTGAGCGTTTTCGCGCCATTGCCGATGAAACGGGCGCAAAGCTCTTTGTGGACATGGCCCATATCGCCGGGCTTGTGGCCGTCGGTCTGCACCCCAGCCCTGTGGGCCATGCGCATTATGTGAGCAGCACCACGCACAAAACCCTGCGCGGACCGCGCGGCGGCATGATCCTGGCTGACGAGGAATTCGGCAAGACCCTGAACAGCCAGATCTTTCCCGGCATCCAGGGGGGGCCGCTCATGCATGTGATCGCGGCCAAGGCCGTGGCTTTTAATGAAGCGCTGCGGCCCGAGTTCAAAGGCTACCAGAAACAGGTGCTGGAAAACGCGCGCGAACTGGCCGCCGAACTCACGGCGGCGGGTTTTGATCTTGTTTCCGGCGGCACGGACAACCACCTTATGCTCATGGACCTCACAGCCAAGGACATCACGGGCAAAGAGGCCGAACTGGCCCTTGACCGGGCGGGCATCACCGTGAACAAAAACACCGTGCCCTTTGAAACGCGTTCGCCCTTTGTTACCTCCGGCATCCGCCTCGGCACCCCGGCCCTGACCACCAGGGGCATGCGCAGGGCCGAGATGCGCAAAGTGGCGGCCTGGATTGTGGAGAGCATTGACTCGCGCAACAATGAAAGCCGCCTTGCCGCCGTCAAGAGCAAGGTGGAAAAGTTCGCCCTCAAGTTTCCGCTCTTCGCCTGGTAGTAAGCCCCCGGCCTTTGTCAGCCCTGCCGGGCAATCAACTTTTAAATGGGCAAAGCCCGCCTGGGGGCTGTCTCTAGAATCGTTTACCGTTTAGAGACAGCGCCTGCGGCAAACTTAAGGAGCCTCCATGTCCCGGATGCCCTGGCCGCAGTATTTCATGGAGATCACCCGCCTGGTGGCGCGGCGCTCCACCTGCACCCGCCGCCAGGTGGGGGCCATTGCGGTCAAGGACAAACGCATTCTGGCCACCGGCTACAACGGCGCGCCGCGCAACATGAAGGACTGCCTTGAACTGGGCTGCCTGCGCACGCAGCTCGGCATTCCCTCGGGTCAGCGGCATGAACTCTGCCGGGGGCTGCACGCGGAGCAGAACGTCATCGTCCAGGCCGCCGTGCACGGGGTATCCCTGGAAGGAGCCGATATTTACTGTACGCACCAGCCCTGCCTGATCTGCACCAAAATGCTCATCAATTGCGGAGTGCTGGCGGTCTATTACGCGGGCAGCTACCCCGACGACATGTCGCAGCATATGTTCGCCGAAGCAGGGGTGGCCCTGGTGCATCTGGATCCGGACAGCGTGGATGCGACAAGCTCGTCCCCCTGCGTCTGCGGACGCGATAACATTGAATAGGGCAGCACGCTCCAGGAGTCAGCCGTGAGCAAACAGAACCATCCATATTATTCTTTCATGATGCAGGCCATAGCCCTTGCCGGCAACGGCCGCTGGCTGACCTGCCCCAATCCCTGTGTGGGCGCGCTGCTGGTCAGGGAGGGGAAGGTTCTGGCACAGGGCTGGCACAAGGGGGCCGGGCAGCCCCATGCCGAAATCGAGGCCCTGGCGGACGCCGCCGCCAAAGGCGTCGACCCGGCCGGGTGCACCCTGGTGGTCACCCTGGAGCCCTGCCGCCATTACGGCAAAACCCCTCCCTGCGTGGATGCCATCCTGAAGGCCGGCATCCGCCATGTGGTCATCGGGGCTCTGGACCCCACAAGCGAGGCCGGAGGCGGGGCCGAAATTCTGCGCACGCAGGGCGTGAAGGTGGAAACAGAGGTAGCCAAAGAAGAAAGCCTTGATCTCATTGATGATTTCATCACCTGGACCAATACGGAGCTGCCCTATACCCTGCTCAAGCTGGCCAGCACCATTGACGGGCGCATTGCTTCGCGCACCGGCCACTCCAAGTGGATCACCTCCGTGGAGAGCCGCAACCGGGTGCACGTTCTGCGCCAGCGCATGCAGGCTCTGATCGTGGGCGGCAACACCTTTTACCAGGACGACCCCAGCCTGACCTGCCGCCTGGAGAACAGCGAAGAACTCTGCCCCACCCAGCCCCTGGCGGTGGTGGTTACCTCCCGTCTGCCGGACGCCGGCCTGTCCCTGCACCTGCTCAAGCACCGGCCCGAGTCCACCATTTTCTGGACCACCGTGGCCGCCGCCGCGAGCCCCAAGGCCGAAGCCTTGCGCCGCAAGGGTGTGCGGGTCATCGGCCTGTCTTCGCAGGCAAGGCCGAAGGCGCGCGGGCACGGCATGCGCGCCGAGCTTGACCTGACCGAAGGGCTCTTATACCTGCGCCGGGAGCTGGACTGCAGCTACGCGCTTTGCGAAGGCGGCGGAAAACTCGGTCTCTCCCTGCTGGACAAGGGCCTGGCCAGGGAACTGCACCTGCATCTTGCCCCCAAAATCATGGGCGACAACGACGCCACGCCCCTGTTTGACGGCCGGGCTCCGATTATCGTGGACGAGGCCCTGCAACTGCGGATTACGGACTCGCGCCCTTCGGGCGACGACATCATGCTCACCCTGCGCCCGTCCTTTGCGCCCATTGTCAAGGCGGCGGGAGAAGAAGCATAGGCGGGGCCCATGAACAATACGCCCTTTTCCGCCCTTGACGGCCGCTTTATGCGCGCATATTCCACGGACTGATCATGTTTACAGGACTTGTACTGGGCATAGGCGAAGTTACCCGCGTCATCGCGGCCCCCGGCGGCCCCGGAGAGGCGCGCCTGCGCATCCGCCCCCTGTTCGCGGCCACCCCCTGGGTCAAGGGGGAAAGCATCGCCGTGAACGGGGCCTGCCTGTCCGTGGAGCATTTTGACGCCGAGTCGTTTACCGTCTACGCTTCGCGCGAGACCCTCTCCCTGACCACCCTGTCCACCTTGCGCCAGGGCAGCCGGGTGAACCTCGAGCGCGCCCTGGCCCTTGGCGATCGCCTGGGCGGGCACCTGGTCAGCGGGCATGTGGACGGCATAGCGCATGTGGAATCCGCCCGGGAAGCCGGCTCCTCCAGAATACTGCGCCTGCGCTTTCCAGAGGAGTTTTCCGCCCAGGTCATCCCCAAGGGCTCCGTGGCCCTTGACGGGGTGAGCCTGACGGTGAACAATTGCGGATCGGGCTTTCTGGAAGTGAACGTCATCCCCGAAACTTTGGCCGGCACCACCATCGGGCAATGGAGCGGCGGACGCGCGGTGAATTTTGAAAGCGACCTGATCGGCAAATATGTTGAACGCATGCTCGGCGCCTGGAAGGATCGCGCGCCAGAGCAACGCCTGACCCTTGATTTTTTGCGTGAAAACGGCTTTTGACTGTACGCGCCCCCGGCGGCCAAAGGGGCAGCCGCCCCTTTGGAATCCCCGCCAGGGGGCTGTGGCTCCCCTGGACCCGCAAATAGTCGTTATCGGCGCTCACGCAGACATGACATGATGCCGCAGGTTGTATTTGTCTTTGGCGCAAAATTCGCGCACTATGCGAAGCGAATTTCCCACCAAAAGGTGGAAATCCACCCCGTATTTTCAGATGGCGCCGGGCGCGCCGTCATCTGGATGGAGCAAAACGGCTTTTACCCTATTGCAAGGAAAGAACATCATGCCTTTGTGTTCCGCTGAACAAGCCATTGAAGAAATTCGCCAGGGAAAAATGATCGTCCTGGTGGACGATGAAGACCGGGAAAATGAAGGCGACGTGACCATTGCCGCCGAGTTCGTCACCCCCGAGATCATAAACTTCATGGCCACCCACGCCAGGGGGCTAATCTGCCTGCCCCTGGCCCCCGAATGGTGCGACAGGCTGAACCTGCCCCTCATGACCCAGCGCAACGAATCGGGCTTCGGCACCAACTTCACCGTGTCCATTGAAGCCAGATACGGCGTGACCACCGGCATTTCGGCCGCCGACCGCGCGCGCACCGTGCAGGTGGCCGTGGCCGACGAGGCCAAGGCCGAGGATATTGTCACCCCCGGGCACATATTCCCCCTGCGGGCCAAAAAGGGCGGCGTGCTCGTGCGCGCGGGGCAGACCGAAGGGGGGGTCGATCTGGCCAGACTGGCCGGGCTCAAGCCGGCAGCCGTAATCTGCGAGGTGCTCAAAGAAGACGGCAGCATGGCCCGCATGCCCGACCTCAAGATTTTTGCCAAAAAACACGGAATCAAGATCGCCACCATCAAGGATCTCATCCGCTACCGTATGCGCTCCGGGCTCTTGTCCGTCAAGCGCGCGGCAGAGGCCGAACTGCCCACCTGCTACGGCGATTTCAGAATCATCGCCTATGAAAACGAGTTGCAGGACCAGACCCACGTGGCCATCGTCAAGGGCAGCCCTTCGCCGTGCACCCCCACCCTGGTGCGCGTGCACAGCGAATGCCTGACCGGCGACGTGCTCGGCTCTCTGCGTTGCGATTGCGGCGGGCAGATTGCCGCCGCCCTGACCCAGATTGAACAGGAGGGCACCGGGGTCGTGCTCTACATGCGCCAGGAAGGACGCGGCATCGGCCTTGCCAACAAGATCCGCGCCTATGCCCTGCAGGACAAAGGCCTGGACACCGTTGAAGCCAATATCAAACTCGGCTTCAAGCCGGACTTGCGCGATTACGGCATCGGGGCCCAGATCCTTGTGGATCTGGGGGTTCGCAAAATGCGCCTGATGACCAACAACCCGAAAAAGATCGTCGGCCTTGAAGGTTACGGCCTTGAAGTGGTGGAGCGGGTGCCCCTGGAACTGGAGGCCTGCCCGTCCAATGCCGCCTACCTGCAGACCAAGAAGGAAAAAATGGGGCACCTGCTCAATCTGAGCGCCCCCTGCGCCTGCTCGCGCCTCAATCAGGCTCCGCTGACAAAATAGGGGCCCCACATCATTGTTCCGCACGAGGAGAACCCATGCTGCATATCAACACCATTGAAGGCCAATTATCCGCCAAGGGGCTCAAGATCGCCCTGGTGGCCAGCCGCTTCAACGACATCATCGTGGACAGGCTCATCGGCGGGGCTGTCGACTACCTGTCCCGGCACGGCCTTGAGCGCGAAAACATGACCATCGTCCGCATCCCCGGCGCCTTTGAACTGCCCCTGGTCTGCCAGAAACTGGCCCAGAACGGCAGATATGACGGCATCGTCGCCCTTGGCGCGGTCATTCGCGGCGCCACCCCCCATTTTGACTTTGTGGCCAACGAAGCGGCCAAGGGCCTGGCCCAGGTCTCGCTGGCCAGCGGCGTGCCCATCGGCTTTGGCCTGCTCACAACGGAAAATATCGAACAGGCCGTCGAACGCGCCGGCAGCAAGGCCGGCAACAAGGGCGTTGACGCGGCCGCCGCGATGCTGGAAACCATCCGCGTTCTCGAACAGCTCTAAGCCGCCGTGGGAACCCAGAACAGTCAAAAAACCCCACGCCGCCTGGAGCGGGTGTTCGCCTTCAAAGTGCTGTACGGGCTCTGCTTCAGCCCGGCGCAATCCGAGGCCGAACTGCTGCGCGCTTTTCAAGCCGCGCCGGAAAGGCCCGAAAGGCTGCCCGAAGAAGGCGGCTACGCCTGGACCCTGGTCTTTGGCGTCTGGCGGCATATGCAGGAGTTGGACGGGATCATCGCCTCCTTTTCACGCAACTGGCGGCTTGAGCGCATGGGCAAGGTGGAAGTGACCCTGCTGCGCATAGCCGTATTTGAACTCGGCCTGGCCGGAAAAGACAGTGACCAGGGCGCAATAACATACAGCGACAAGGAAAGCCCCGTGCCCCCCAAAGTGGCCATCAACGAGGCCATCGAGCTTTCAAAACAGTTTGGTGACGACAAGTCACGCGGCTTTGTCAACGGGATCCTTGACGCGGCCGCCCGCTCTCTGGAAAAATAGCCTCGCCCTGCGCGGGTGCGGCTTTCAACAAAGCCGCACCCGTGCCTGACGACAAGGATACGCAGGCAATGCCCTGCAAAGCGGCGCAACATGCGCAAGGCCCCAGCCCCATCGTTACCCTCAAGCAGTACAGAACGACATGAAATACAATCCGCAGGAAATAGAAGGCCGCTGGCAGCGTTACTGGGAAGAACAGGGATCTTTCCAGTGCGAAAACAGCAGCGACAAAGCCAAGTACTACTGCCTGGAAATGTTCCCCTACCCTTCGGGCAACATCCACATGGGGCATGTGCGCAACTACTCCATCGCCGACGTTGTGGCCCACTTCAAACGCATGCAGGGCTATAACGTGCTGCACCCCATAGGCTGGGACGCCTTCGGGCTGCCGGCGGAAAACGCGGCCATCCGGAACAACACCCACCCGGCGGCCTGGACCAGGGCCAATATCGCCAACATGCGCGCGCAATTGCAGCGCCTGGGCTTTTCCTATGACTGGCGGCGGGAGATTGCCACCTGCGACCCCGAATACTACCGCTGGGAACAGCTCTTTTTCATCAGATTCATGGAAAAGGGCCTGTTGTACCGCAAAAACGCCCTGCAGAACTGGTGCCCCGAATGCCACACCGTGCTCGCCAACGAACAGGTGGTGGAAGGGCTCTGCTGGCGCTGTGACTCGGTTGTGGAACAGAAGGAACTCACCCAGTGGTTTCTGCGCATAAGCGATTACGCCGAAGAACTGCTGGCTGATCTGGACAGCCTGGAAGGCGGCTGGCCCGAGCGCGTGATCACCATGCAGCGCAACTGGATAGGCAAATCCATCGGCGCCGAGATACGCTTTCCCATCGAAGGCAGCGACAAGAACATCCCGGTGTTCACCACCAGGCAGGACACGGTTTTCGGCGCGGCCTTCATGAGCATTGCCGCCGCCCACCCCCTGCTGGACGAACTCGTTGCCGGCACGGAACGCGAGGAAAAGGTAAAAAACTTTGCCGCCGCCATCCTGCGCATGGACCGCAGGGAACTCTCCATGGAAAACCTGGAAAAAGAAGGCATCTTCACCGGCCGCTATTGCCTCAACCCCTTCAGCGGCGAGCGCATGCCCATCTGGGTGGCCAACTTCGTGCTGGCCGAATACGGCACCGGCGCGGTCATGGGCGTGCCGGCCCACGATCAGCGCGATTTTGAATTCGCCAAAAAATACGGCCTGCCCATCCGGGTGGTCATCCAGCCCCGGGATCTGCCCCGCCTTGAACCCGAAAGTATGAGCGCCGCCGTTCCGGAACCCGGCGTGATGGTGGACTCCAGCCAGTTCAGCGGCCTTGACAGCGAAGAGGGAAAGCTGCGCATCGCCGACTGGCTTGAGGCCGAAGGTCTGGGCAGACGTACGGTAAACTGGCGGCTGCGCGACTGGAACGTGTCGCGGCAGCGTTACTGGGGCACGCCCATCCCGGCGGTATACTGTGACAGTTGCGGCGTTGTGCCGGAAAAGGAGGAGAACCTGCCCGTGCTGCTGCCCCTGGACGTGGTCACGCACAAGGACGGCCGCTCCCCCCTGCCGGACACGCCCGCCTTTTTCCAATGCAGCTGCCCCCGCTGTGGCGGCAAGGCGCGCCGGGAAACGGACACCCTGGACACCTTTGTGGAATCTTCCTGGTATTTCGGGCGCTACACAGACCCGCACAAGCAGGACGGAGCGTTCAACGCCGAGGCCCTGAACTACTGGATGCCAGTTGATCAGTACATCGGCGGCGTGGAGCACGCCATTTTGCACCTGCTCTATTCGCGCTTCTTTGTCAAAGCCCTGCGCGATTTCGGCTTCATGCCCGGCCTGGCAAAGGGCGAACCCTTTGCCAATCTGCTCACCCAGGGCATGGTGCTCATGGACGGGGCCAAGATGTCCAAGTCCAAGGGCAACACTGTGGACCCGACCGAGATGATCGCCCGTTACGGCGCCGATACGGTGCGCCTGTTCTGCCTGTTCGCCGCCCCGCCCGAGCGCGATTTTGACTGGACCGATAGCGGCATCGAAGGGGCCTTTCGTTTTGTCAACCGCCTCTGGCGTCTGGCAACTGAACTGGCCGGGCAGGTGCCTGCCCTGGAGGCCTGCGGCGCGAGCGAGGCCGACGCCGCTGCGCATATCGCCGGGGGCAAGGCCCGCGAACTGCGCCAGAAGGAGCACGCCACGGTTAAAAAGGTCGGGGAGGACATTGCCGGGCGCTACCAGTTCAACACCGCCATCGCCGCGATCATGGAACTGGTGAACCTCATGTACCTGGTCAAGGACGCCCTGCAGGACGATGAATCCGGCAGGCGGGTGCTCGGCTCCGCCCTTTCCACCACCCTGACCCTCATGTTCCCCTTTACGCCGCATCTGTGCGAAGAACTGCGCCAGCGCCTCGGTTTCGACAGCCCCCTGGTGGGGCGGCCCTGGCCGCAGTTCAACGAAAAGGCCCTGCAGACCGATGTTCTGACCATCGTGCTGCAGGTCAACGGCAAACTCAGGGGCACGGTCGAGCTTCCGGCCGACGCCACGGAAGAGACCGTCAAGGCTGCGGCCCTGGCCGACGCCAATGTCCGGAAACATCTTGCCGGACGCAGCATCCGTAAAGTGGTGCTCGTCCCGGGGAAGCTCGTCAATGTGGTCGCCAACTAGATTATCCCCCGCTTCTGGCTCCCTTGCCCCTGGGGCCGCGCGTCGCCTTTTGCCGCGCGCGGCGCTTGCCTGCTTCTGCCTTCTGTCCCTGAGCCTGCTCGCTGCCTGCGCCGGCTACCAACTCGCCAGCAGCGCGCCGAGCATCCTCGGCGACGGCACAAGAACCCTGAAGGTCAAGGGCGTGGACGACCCCACCCTGCACGCCTGGCTGCCAAGCCGCATACGTTCGGCCCTGCGCGACGAGATCGGCGCGCGCCACCTGGCCCGCTGGGTGGACGGCGGCAGCGCGGATTATGAAATACAGATCAACGTTGTCGCCTACACCACAAGGCAGTGGATGCGCGACGAACTGGACGACTCCGTGCTCTACGACGCTTCCCTGACCATTGAAGCCGTCATCTATGAAGGCAGCAGCAACAAGGAAGTATGGCGTTCTGGCCGCATCAACTATTCGGATCGGGTGGAGGATGTCCAGGAGCAGGCCATTGCCGGGGATCTGATCACCCAGACCATGCGCATCCTTGCGGATCGCATGCGCAACACCTTTTAGCCCGGAAAACCCATGAGCGCTGTGGCAAGAACCCCGCAAGCCGCTGCCGCCCGGGCGCGCCCCATGGCACCGCCGGGGGCGCGCGCCCGGCGCGCAAAGCAGCCCGGGGGCAGCGGATCGTGAGCAGCAGCCAGAGGTTCCGTCCGCCCTTTTCCCTGCTTGCCGGGCCGGACAGCCGTCTTGTGCGTCTGCGCCTGGATGCGCTTTTGGGCGAGCACCCGCCGGATGCGGCCGCTTCTTCCGGCCTTTTGCCCACGGGCGCGGACGGGGCAGGCGCCTCCTGGCAACGCTTTGTGTTCTGGGGCGACGACGGGCTGCCCCCCGCCTTTTGGGAACACCTGACCCTGCAGGGGCTGTTCGCCCGGCCCAAAGCCCTGCTCATCCGCAACGCCGAAGCGCTGCCCATTGCCGAACTGCGCAAGGTCTCCGAAGCGCTCCTGCGCCTGCTGCCAAGGCAGGGAGGGTCGGCTTCCGGTCAAAGCCCATCCCCGCCCCTGCCCTCGCCCCTGATTTGGCCCATGCTCTGCTTCAATTGCAGTTTTGACAAGGGCAAGGTCAAGCTGGCCCAGCACATTGCCAAACTGCCCTGTTATCTTGCCGCGGAAAAAGGCGGCTGGCTGGATCTGATTCCGCCCCTTGCCGGGCAGGCCCTTGGCGTCTTCATCAAAAACGCGGCGGCGCAGCACGGCATTTGCCTGAGCCGGGAACAGCTCGGCTACCTGCTGCAGGCCCTGCCGCCCGACGCGGCCGCCATCGACGCGGAAATGGCCAGGCTCGCCCTGCTTGCCGACGGCGAGGGCAAACTGCCCGCAGACCTTGGCCAGCTTGGCGCGCAGCAGCCGGAGCTGGGCATTTTCGAACTGCTGCGCGCCGTGCAGCAGCAAGGGCGCGCGCCCGAAGCCTGGAAGCGCATTCTGGAAGACAGGCTCTCGGGCGAAAACATGGTCTTTGCCTTTACCGCCATTATGCTGCGCGAGGCGAGAACCCTGTGGCAGTGTCTGGCCGGGCCGGCGCCCTACCTGCCCGGGCAGCTTGCCGCGCAAAAAAAGATTACGGCCAAATCCCTGGGCTACGCAGGCATCGCCCGGCTCTGGGAACTGGCCCTGCATGCCGACAAGGGCATCAAAAGCGGCGAGCGCAGTCCCGAACAGGCCTTTGAAATGCTCGCGGCGGATTTGTTTCTGCTTTTTGGCCGACCAGGACGGGCCTGAGCCATGGCGCATTTTCACGGCCACAGGGCGCGCTTGCGCCAACGCTTCAAGGAAGCGCCGGAAAGCATCCGGGACTATGAGCTGCTCGAGCTGCTGCTCGGGCATGTGCTGCTGCGCAGAGACACCAAGCCCATGGCCAAGCTCCTGCTGCAACGTTACAAGGATTTGCGCGGGGTGCTGGAGGCCAGGCCGGAGGACTACAAGGATATCGAAGGCCTGGGCGAAGGCGTTGCCGCCTTTTTCGCCCTGCTCAAGGAGTTGCTGCTCCGCTACCTGGAAAGCCCCTTTCACGGGCGCAGGGAACTGTGCGGCCCGGAACAGGTGGCCGAGTTCGCGCGCGAGCGCCTGGGCTCCCTGACCCATGAGGAGGTCTGGACGGCCTATCTGGACAACGGCAACCGGCTGCTGGCCTGGGAAAAGGCCGCCCGGGGCGGCCTGGACAGGGCCCTGGTAAGCCCCCGCGACATCCTTGAACGCGCCCTGCGGCACAAGGCCGCCGCCTTTATTCTGGTGCACAACCACCCCGGCGGTAAAGCCAGCCCCTCGGGAGCGGACCTGAATCTGACCGAGCAAATCGAGCGCGCGGCGCGTTTGCACTTTATTCGTTTTGTTGACCATGTTATTGTGTCCGATACGCAATGCTACAGCATGATGCGTGATTGCCTTCTTTAGTTATGGTATTGACGTAGTACCGAGTGGGTTCTGCCCCGGACTCCCCCGGCAGGGGGCGACGGCCCCTGCACCCGCGATTGGCCCTGTAGGACGCTGTAGCGATTGATCCGGGATTCGCCTTCCTGCAGAGTACAAAAACCCTCTTTAACCAGCCCTTCTTTAAAAATACGTACAAAGCAGCGTACGGGTTGTCGGCGGGCCGGGCCTTTGACAAGCCGGCAAACGGCCTTACCTTACTGAAAAACGTTCTGAGGTAAGTCCCCGCATCCGCAAGGGCGGGGCGATACCAAACCCCAGCGAGGCACAATAATATGGCACATCCCTTTGATTTCGACCCTTCCGCCTCCATGAGCATGGCTCCGGAAGGAAGCTCGGAGATATTCCCCGAGCAGGATGACAAATCGCTGCCTGAATCCGAGAGCAAACCGGACCTGCCCGACCGTCTGCCTGTTCTACCCGTACGCGATGTGGTGATATTCAACTATACGATTCTTCCTCTTTTTGTCGGGCGCGACGCCTCTGTCCAGGCCGTTGAGGAAGCCCTGAAGAAAAACCGCTATCTGCTCATCCTGACCCAGAAGGATGAGGAAGTGGACAAACCCGGCCCCGATGACCTGCACAAAACCGGCACCGTGGTCATGATCATGCGCATGCTCAAACTGCCCGACGGCCGCCTGAAACTTCTCGTTCAGGGCGTGAGCCGGGCCGAAGCCCTGTTTTTCAATGAGGAGCACCCTTTTCTGGAAGCGGAGATACGGGCCCTGCCCGAGGAAGAAAACATCCCGCACAGTCTGGAACTGGAGGCCCTGATGCGCGCGGCCAGGGAGCAGTCCGAACGCATTTTGTCACTGCGCGGCCTGGCTTCGCCCGATATTGTCAGCGTACTTGCCAGCATTGAGCATCCCGGCAGGCTGGCCGACCTGATCGCTTCCAACCTGCGCCTCAAGCTCAGCGAGGCCCAGGCCCTGCTGGAGTGCGTTGACCCGGTCAAGCGCCTGACCATGGTCAACGAGCATCTGGTCAAAGAGGCCGAAGTGGCCTCCATGCAGGCCCATATCCAGGAAACGGCCCGCGAGGGCATGGACAAGGCCCAGCGCGACTATTATCTGCGCGAACAGCTCAAGGCCATCCGCAAGGAACTGGGTGAAAGCGCCTCCAGCGAAGACGACGACCTGTCCGAACTGGCCGAGGCCCTGGAAAAAGCCAAACTGCCGCCGGAAGTGCAAAAAGAAGCGGACAAGCAGCTGCGCCGCCTGTCCTCCATGCACGCTGAATCCTCGGAAGCGAGTGTGGTGCGCAACTATCTGGAATGGATAGCCGAACTGCCCTGGGCCAAGCTCTCCCGCGACCGCCTGAACATCCTCAAGGCCAGGGATATCCTGGACGAGGACCACTACGGCCTCAACAAGGTCAAGGAGCGGATCCTGGAGTTCCTTTCCGTGCGCAAGCTCAACCCCAAATCCAAGAGCCCCATTCTCTGTTTTGTCGGCCCTCCCGGCGTCGGCAAGACCTCCCTTGGCCGCTCCATCGCCCGCTCCCTGGGCAGGCAGTTCCAGCGCATGAGCCTTGGGGGCATGCGCGATGAGGCCGAAATTCGCGGCCACAGGCGCACTTATGTCGGCGCCCTGCCCGGGCGCATCATCCAGAGCATCAAGCAGGCCGGCACACGCAACCCGGTGATCATGCTCGATGAAGTGGACAAGATCGGCTCGGATTTTCGGGGCGACCCCTCTTCGGCCTTGCTGGAGGTGCTGGACCCGGAACAGAACTTCAGCTTCAGCGACCATTTTCTGAGCGTGCCCTTTGATCTGTCCAAGGTCATGTTCATCTGCACGGCCAACCACCTGGATACCATCCCCGGGCCGCTCAAGGACCGCATGGAGATCATCCGCATCCCCGGTTACACCATGCAGGAAAAGCTGGGCATTGCCGAACGCTACCTCGTGGCGCGCCAGGCAAAAGAAAACGGTCTGAAAAAGAACGACGTGGCCTTTGAAGACGGCGTTCTGGAGCACATCATCCAGGGCTATACCCGCGAAGCCGGCGTGCGCGGCCTGGAACGGGAAATCGGCGCCGTCTGCCGCAAGCTGGCGCGCAAAAAGGCCGAAGGCGACAAGGGGCCATTCCTGGTCAGCCTGACCACTGTAAGGGAACTGCTCGGCGCTCCGCGCTTTCTGGATGAAGAGCTGGAAACAGCCCCGGTGCCCGGCCTGACCATGGGCCTGGCCTGGACCGCCCACGGGGGCGAGGTGCTGCATGTGGAAGTGACCACCATGCAGGGCAAGGGCGGCGTGACCCTGACCGGACAACTCGGCGATGTGATGAAAGAAAGCGCCCAGGCGGCCATCAGCTACGCCCGCAGCCATGCCAGGGAATGGGGCATTGACCCGGAATTCAACCGCAAACTGGATTTGCACGTGCACGTGCCCGCTGGAGCCACGCCCAAGGACGGCCCCTCCGCCGGGGTGACCATGGCCACCGCCCTGGTCTCGGCCCTTACCGGCATCCCCGTGCGCCAGCGCCTGTGCATGACCGGCGAGATCACCCTGCGCGGGCGCGTGCTGCCCGTGGGCGGCATCAAGGAAAAAATCCTGGCCGCCGTGGCCAGAGGGCTGACGGACGTGATCATCCCCAAACAGAACACAAAGGACCTGGAGGATATCCCGGCTGAACTGCTGCAAAAAATCAATGTGCACCCGGTGGACACCCTGGGCGAAGTGCTGCACCTGGCTTTTCCGGATCTGACCGTCAAACGCGGCGGCAAAAGCTCCGCCGCCAGGACGGAAAAAAAGACCCCGGCCAAGAGCGCCGGCAAAGGGCTCGGCGGCAAAAGCAAGACCGCTTCAGGGAGCAAAAGCACCCGGCTTGGCGCCATGTAAGGCCCGCCCCACGCGGCGGCGCTGATTGCAAGGCCCGGACCCGAACAGGGTCCGGGCCTTTGCGCATATGCCACGCCGGACGCAAGCCGGAAATGCTTCGCGCGAAGCGGCCCGAGGGGCAGCGATCCCGTGCATCGGCGAACATGGGACAATATGGGGCAAGGGCGTCCTGCCCCGTGATATCCGATACCGGTCTTGCCGAAAGGGGCGATGCAGGATACTGTCAACCGGTAGTTCCCTTGACAAAACCTTTGAAAACGGCAGAATTCCCACGATGAAAACAAAAATTATCGCCACCCTCGGCCCGGCCTGCAACACTGCCGAAAAGCTCTCGGCCCTCATTGACGCGGGCGCGCGCATCTTTCGTCTGAACTTCTCCCACGGCGACGCCGCAAGCTTTGTGGAAATCATCAACACCATCCGGCAGCTTGAGATCCGCCACGGGGTCACCATCACCATATTGCAGGATCTGGCCGGTCCCAAAATACGCATCGGCATGCTGGACGAAGGCACCATCAGCTTCGAACAGGGCGCCCAGGCCTTTCTCGGCCCCGTGCGCCCGGATAAACTGGATGTGCCTTTCATCCCCTTTGACAAGCGTGAAATTCTCGACGGCCTTGAAGAAGGCGACCGCCTGGTACTTGCGGACGGCTCCCTGCAGTTTCTGGTGCACGCCAAGGCTCCGGGCGGCTTTATCGTTGCCGCCACCAACAGCGGCATCGTTACTTCGCGCAAGGGCCTTGCCCTGCCCGGAAAATCGATCAAGTTGCCGGCCCTTACGGACAAGGACAAGACCGACCTGGTGGAAGGCATGCGCCTGGGCGTTGACGCCGTGGCCCTTTCCTACGTCCAGACCCCCGAGGACATCCTTGAAGCAAAGGCCATCATCAAGGGCGCCGGGCGCAACATCCCGGTCTGCGCCAAGCTTGAGCGCCAGAACGCGGTGGATCGGCTGGACGAACTGATTGCGGTCACCGACATTTTCATGGTCGCGCGCGGGGATCTGGGCATCGAGTGCCCCCTGCCCCAGCTGCCCAGCATGCAAAAACGGATCATCGCCGCCTGCAACAAGGCGGCCAAGCCGGTGATCGTGGCCACCCAGATGCTCTTGTCCATGGTCAACAACCCCGTGCCCACCAGAGCGGAAACCACGGACGTGGCCAATGCCGTGCTGGACGGAGCCGACTGCGTGATGCTTTCCGAAGAGACGGCCATGGGCAAATATCCGGTGGAGGCCGTTTCCTACATGTCGCGCATTACGGGCGAGGCGGAAACGCTGCTCCTCGAGCAACGGGCCCATCACGATTACGAACTGCGCTCCCTTGCCACGCCGGATTTTCTTTCGTACTCTGCCTGCCTGCTGGCGGAAAAGGACGATGCCAAGGCCCTTGTCGCCCACAGCATGAGCGGGGGATCGGGCCGCAGTCTGTCGGCGCAGCGCCCCCGGCAGCCCGTGTTCGTGCTCACGCCGGATTACACGGTCATGCGGCATCTGAACTTTTCCTGGGGCGTCATCCCCTGCCTGGCGGACGAGAACATGCCCGGGCACCTGGAACGCGCGGAGTTCTTCATCGACTCCAACCAGCGCTTCGCCCCGGGCGACAGGGTGGTGATCACGGCCGGGCAGCCGCGTTACGGCGAGCCCCCCAGAGGCACGAACCTTGTAAAAATCTATACGAAGTAGGGGTCCATGGCCGCCAGCTCCATACCCGACAGTATTTCCGAAGAATACTACCAGATAAGCCAATCCATTCTGGACAGCTTTCCCAAGTATCGTCCGCCCGTGGATTTCTTTGTGTTCAAGGAAGATATTGCCCAGCTTGTGACCTTTTCAAAAAAAGGCCAGCGCCTGACCAACGAGCAGGTGGAGCGGGTACACGAGTTGTGCGAAGCCGGGGATCTGTTTGTCTCGCGCGCGGATCACCCGGTTTATTCCGAGCATATCATCAAGCAGCTTGATCTGGTGCTTGTGGACCAGAACCTGAAGGACCCGGAGATAGCCGACATCTGCATGCGCGCCCTGGACTGGCGCCTGGGCGACTTTTTTGACCAGCCGGTACGGCCGGCCTTTGAACTGCTCTACGCCGATCTCATGGTGGTCACCGAATATCTCTGGACAGATCCGCACCGGCTCAAACTGTTCATGCGCCGCCTGTACCGCGCGGAATATACCCTGGCCCGCCACTCCATCAACACCCTGTTTGTGGGGATGTGGCTCTATACCGAAAACGCCGGACAGGAAATGCGGCGCAAGGACTTTGACCAGGCCGCCCTGGCCCTGCTCACCCACGATGTGGGCATGGCCAAGATCCCCTCCTTCATACTGGGCAAAAACACCCCGCTCAAGCCGGATGAAAAGGAAAAAATCCCGCCGCACACCCTTTTGGGTTACAAAATCATGCACAAGCTCGATCAAAGCTTTGACAGCATGCGCCAGGCGATTCTGGAGCACCACGAACGCCTGGACGGCTCCGGATACCCGCAAAAAAACAGCAACCCCAGCTCTTTCGGCCGGCTTACCGCCGTGGCCGACGCCTTTTCCGCCATGCTGCAAAAACGCCCTTACGCCGAAGCAAAAGACCCTCTGAGCGCGGCCAGGGAACTGGCGGGTGCCAAGGAGCGCTTTGATTTCACCTACAGCAGCAAATTGCTTGGGGCCTATATTTCCGAGACCTTCGGCAAGATCAAGTAGCGAACGCGGCCACGAGAACGGGCGTTGTTCTCTGCCGGGGCTCGCAGCCTCCCTTGACGGGGGCTTATTGGCAATCCTTTCCGGATATGCGAAAAGCATACCGGCAACATACTCACCTACCGCCGCTCCTGTACATGACGCAGCACGCCGCCAGCATGATGTCCACCACCCGCTTCCGGACCAGGAACGAGGGTTGTTTTTCACCGTTTTTTGCCGCCCATTTTATCCCGCGTGCGCTTGTCCGGCGTAAAAAGCCGCACAAAAACCGTTCCGAGCTTTTTTTTGCCCTTGTGCTGGCCTGCGCCATGTTCCTTTGTTTCCCTTCCCTTTTCCCGGCGCAGGCAGCCGCTCCGAGCCGCCTGCTCATTGAGCCGCCCCGCCTGCTCAATCAGGATGAGCTTCTCTACGCGCAAATTTCCCTGACTGTTGACGATGAAGACGGCCTGCACGATCTGCTCAAGGACGGCGCGGTGCTGGAACTCAAGCTCACCTTGCGCCTTGAGCGCAACCGGACCCTGTGGGCCAATGCCGAAGTCGCGCAGGTGGTCTATAGCTCAATACTCAGACATGACCCGCTGACCCGTGATTTCATCGTGACCCTGCCCGGCCGGGAGGCGCGAAGCCTGAGGGATCGCAACCTCACCCGTCTGCTGCACAAAAGCTGGCGCAGCCTGAACCTGGCGATCACGGCCCTGGACATTGTGCGGGCGCAAGGCGCGGACAATCAGTTCACCTTTGTTTTGAACGTCACCCTCAAACACAGTGAAGTCCCCCCCTGGCTGGACAACTCCATGGGCCTCTGGAGTTCGGATGTGGTGCCCTCAGGCAAACTGGAACTGCCCTATTCACTGCCGTGACAGTAAAGCTGTTTAGCAAAGCTCGCCTGCAAGCATTTCAGGGGGCTTCCCCAAGTCCCTTGGGCCGCCGGGAGGCTGCGACACTACTATTATGAGCACGCAAAACCAGGACAGCGACCTCATACTGCCGGGCGAGATTACTCTCAGCCCGGAGGAACAGCGCAAACGCTCGCGCAAGCGCAGGCGGCGGGAACTGTTTTTCGCCGGCCTGGCCTTTGTCTTCGTGCTGGTGCTCACTTCGGTACAACTGGGGCAGTTGCGCGCCGGCGAGGCCATTTTCATGGTCATGTTCCAGGTAAACTTCGTCCTTCTGGCCGGGGTTCTGCTGGTGGTGCTGCGCAACGGTTTCAAGCTGCTTCTGGAACGGCGGAGGCGGATAATGGGCTCGCGCCTGCGAACGCGCATGGTGCTGTCTTTTGTCGGTTTTTCCCTTTTACCCTGCCTGCTCATGTTCTTTGTCACCGCCAAATATGTTCAGCTGTCCATGGACTTCTGGTTCAAGGAGCAGGTGGAAACCTCCATGGAAACCGCCCTGGATCTGGCCGGAACCATATATGACAAGGCCGGTTCCGTGCTTGTGAACCACGCCCGGGGCATCGAGGCGGAAGTGGCGGAACGCGGCTACACCTGGGGCGGCCAATCCATGGACGCCCTGCTTGAACGCAAGCGCCAGGAGTACGGTCTGGCCCTGGTCGGGCTCTATTATCACGACGGCAGCAGAAAAAACTGGCACGCTGTGTCCGACAGCAACAGCGCCTGGGAAGCGGCGCTCAAGGACTTCAACTGGGAACTTCTGCGCAATCAGGGCTCTGCCTATGCCTACGGCTCGGGTGAGGAACGCGACTACATATTTGCCCTGCTCGCGGTGGAGCACGGCGAAAGGGGCGCCATGGCCCTGGCCTTTGACATGGGCGAAGGCTTCAAAGCCCGCCTTGACCGCATCGCCCAGGGCTCGCGCGAGTACAGGAACCTGCGCAATCTCAAACGGCCCCTGAAACTGCTGCTCTACAGCAGCCTGGGCGTGTTGACGGCCATGATCATCCTTGGCGCGGCATGGTTCGGCTTTCGCATCGCGCGTGAATTCGCCTCCCCGATCCTCGCCCTGGCCGCCGGCACCAGACGCATTGCCGAAGGCGATCTCAGCGTGCGCATCCTGGACAAGGCCCAGGATGAATTCGGCATGCTCATCCGTTCCTTCAACCGCATGGCCCAGGATCTGGAGGCCAGCCGGGGGGAAACCACCAGCGCCTATACCATGCTGGCGGAACAGAACCGGGAGACCGAACGCCACAGCAAATATATCGAAACCGTGCTCAACAACATCGCGGCCGGAGTGGCCTCTTTTGACGAACACGGCTATATCACCACCGTAAACCAGGCCGCCTGCGACATTTTGTCCATGGACGAAGAGCTGCTCCTGGGAAAACGCATTGAAGATTTCCTGCCGGGCAAGGTGGGACTTATCGCCAGCGCCATGCAGAAGCGCTTCAGCAGCCGGCAGGAAAAGCGCGCCCGCTACAGCGTGAGCCTGACCATCGCGGGCGAGGAGCGCAGACTGCTGATCAATGTGGTGGGTTTTTCCAGCGGCGGCGCCTACCGGGGCGCTGTGGCCGTTTTTGAGGACATAACCGAGCTTGAGCGCATGCAGCGCATGGCCGCCTGGCGCGAAGTAGCCAGGCGCATCGCCCATGAAATCAAAAACCCACTCACGCCGATCAAGCTCTCCGCCCAGCGTCTGGCCCGCAAGTTCGGGCACAAGGTGGACGACCCGGCCTTTACGCAGAGCACGGACCTGATCGTGCGCCAGGTGGAGCATTTGCAGGACATGGTGCAGGAGTTCTCGGCCTTTGCCAAACTGCCCGAGGTCAAACCCCAGCCCGGAAAGCTGGAGCCCCTGCTGCAATCCATGCTGGAGCTTTTTCGCAACAGCCATTCCGGCATCCGCTGGGAACTGGACATTCCCGAAGCCCTGCCCGTGCTGCCCATGGACCGTGAAGCCCTGCAGCGCGCTTTCATGAACATACTCACCAATGCCGCCGACGCCCTGAACAATGCCGGCACGAAAAAACCCACGGTGCTGATCCGCGCGGCCCACCACCCCGAGTTGCGTCTGGTGCGCATTGACGTGGAAGACAACGGCCCCGGCCTCTCGGATGAGGAGCGCTCCCGCCTGTTCGAGCCCTATTTCTCCCGCAAAAGGGGCGGTACCGGCCTCGGCCTGACCATCGTGCGTTCCATAGTCTCCGACCACCGGGGCTATGTGCGCGCGACCGTCAGCGAACAAGGCGGCACGGTGCTCAGCATGGAGTTGCCCCTTGCGTAAGGCCTTGCAATCACCTACACTTGGTCTTTTCAAGTCATATGCCGCCCATCGCTTGGCAAGGAGTTGCCGTGGAAGGTGATTTTCAGTTCATGTACGCGGCCGGAGGCGCCGCGCTGCTCATCATTGCCCTGAGCATACGCGTTGCCGTGCGCTCCGCGAACAAGGACCAGCAATGTCTGGCCCTGAAGTCCGGGCAGATCGGTGCCGCCACCGCCACTTGCAAGAATCCTTCAGCCTGGCTGGAAGCGGGACGCGCCCTGCTGGCCGCCGCCAGCGCCGCCAAAAACGCGCCCATGCGCATACAAAAATATGAAGAGGCGTCGGACTGCTTTCGCAAGGCAACGGAAGTGGCCAACGACAATACCCAGGCCTGGAGAAACAGGGGGCAAAGCCAGTACGCCCTGTTCAGGCTCAAGGGCTGCCAGGACAGACTGCTGCTGAACAACGCCCACACCGCCTTTCAGTCCGCCGCCCGCCTTGCCCCGGCCGATGCTGCGGTATGGCAGGACTGGGGTGAGGAACTCTATCTCACCGGCATGTACTGCTCGCGCGATGACGACAGAAGGGAACTGCAGGAACTGGCCAAAAACAAATACGCCAAGGCGGTGCACCTGGACCCTGGGCGCATGGAAGCCTGGCAGAAATGGGGCGGGAGCGCGCAGGCCCTGGCGGATATCCGGGACGAACAAGACGGGGATGCGATCCGGAGCGCAGGCCTTGAACAAGACGGCCAAGCGGAGGCGATGCCAGAACCCGGCAGCCAGCCCAAACAGCCCGGGCAGCCCGGACATCATGAAGACGAGGCCCACAGCAGCGCGTCGGCTCCCATGGGAGCGGAGCACTCCGGACAAAGCGGGCCGGAGCACGACGCCGACCACGATGCCGGAGCAAAGGACAGGGAGGCGCAGATGGAAGAGCTGCTCGGCCGCGCTGCCCCGGCGGCTTCAGGAACAAGGACCGGTCCCGAGTAGGGCCTGGCCCGGATACCCGCACGAGTTTCCGTGGCTGCCGCGCCTGAGCTGGCGTACCTTTACAAATCCCCGCGCAGCGGGGTTTGTCATCAAACTGAAAGGACGCGAAGCGTCCTTTTCTGGTATTGGGGGTGCCGGTATTGGGGTGCTGGTCAGCGGCAAGCCGGCAATCAGAGAATCTGCTGCATGAACTTCTTCAGTCTGGGATGCTGGGGGCTGGTGAAGAAATGCCCGGGCGTGCCTTCTTCCAATATCTCTCCCTGATCCATAAAAACCATGCGGTCCGCCACTTCGCGGGCAAAGCCCATTTCGTGGGTCACCACCACCATGGTCATGCCTTCCTTGGCCAGGGTGACCATGACATCCAGCACTTCCCCGGTGGTTTCAGGGTCAAGGGCCGAGGTGGGCTCGTCAAAAAGCATGATCTTGGGATTCATGGCCAGGGCCCGCGCTATGGCCACCCGCTGCTGCTGACCGCCGGAGAGCATGGCCGGGTACATATGCGCCTTGTCCCTGATATCCACCTTGGACAAAAGCTTCATGGCCTGGGCGTCGGCCTCCGCCTTGGGGGTCTTGCGCAGCTTGACGGGCGCCAGGGTCAGGTTGCGCAGCACCGTCATGTGCGGAAAGAGATTGAAACTCTGAAACACCATGCCGAGTTCCTCCCGGATGGCGTTTATCTTGGCATTTTCGGCCCGCACATCGTATCCGTCCACAAAAATACTGCCGTAATCCACGCTTTCCAGCCGGTTGATGGAGCGCAGGAGCGTGCTTTTGCCCGATCCGGAAGGCCCGATGATCACAACTTTCTCGCCCGGGTACACATCCAGGGAGACATTGTTGAGCGCGGCCATCTGACCGAAGAACTTGCTCACCCCGCGCATGGAGATGATGGGTTTAGCGACGGTCATAGTGAGACAGCCTCAGTTCCATGATGCTCACGCATTTGGACAGGATAAGGGTGATGATGAGGAAAAAAATGGCCACCACCGTGTAGGTTTCAAAATAATGAAAGGATGTGGAGGCATGCTCGCGCGCCACGCGCAGCAAATCCGGCACGGCCAGGATGGAAATGAGCGAGGTGTCTTTTAAAAGCGCGATGCATTCGTTGCCCACGGGCGGCAAAATGGTGCGCCATGCCTGGGGCAGAATGATGTACCACATGGTCTGCACCCGGTTGAAGCCAAGGGAACGCGCGGCCTCGGTCTGCCCCTTGGGGATGGCGCTGATGCCGGCGCGAAAGACTTCACCCATATAGGCGCCGTAGCAAAAGGTCAGGCTGACCACGGCCGCGACCTTGGCCGGCACGTTCAAAAGCTTGCTCATGCCGTAATAGATGTAAAAGAGCTGCACCAGCAGCGGAATGCCCCGGATCACCTCCACATAGGTTGAAACGAGCAGATTCAGCGGCCGAAAGCGCGAAAGCCGGCCCAGCCCCACCATACAGCCCAGGGGAATGGTAAAGATGATCGAAAACACCGTGACCTGAAAAGTGATCCAGATGCCTTCGGGCAATTTTTTGACAATGGGAACATAGCGGTCCGGAATACAGAAGCAGAGCAGAACAAGGGTGAGAATGGCGCCGAACAGACTTATGGACCACGCGGTTATGATGCGCGGATCCTTGGGATCCGGAATTGAGGCGCCGTCCGTGACCTCTATGCGGACCGGGACGTTTTCTGGGTCGGGCATTGCGGCATTATCCATATCCGCGTCCGGGTCTGAAGAAAAAACTATCTCCGCCGGCGCGGGGCAAAAAAACCGTTAATCAGGGCTCCTGCAAAAACAAAGCGCTCCCCGGAACGGATCCGGGGAGCGCGGGGATCATTTCGGACCCATCCATTTTTTGCGCAGTTCATCCTCGATGCCTTTTTCCTTAACCGCGGCAATGCCCTTGTTCAGCAACTCGAGCAGTTCCTTGCGGTCTTTTGCCACGGCAAAACCGTAATACTCGGGTTCATCGGTGGGGATGATGAGGGCCACCTTCATTTTGGCGGCATAGTCGGCGTTTTCCAGGATATAGTTGGTGGCGACCGGGTCGTCGCAGACAACGCCGTCCAGGCGGCCGGTGGACAAGGCTTCCATGGCCAGGCCGATTTCGTCAAAGGTCAGGGCGTTGATGCCGTCCACCTTTTTGATGGCCATAAAGCCGGTGGTGCCGATCTGCGCGCCAAGACGCTTGCCCTTCATGTCTTCAATGCCGGCAACGTCAACGCTCTTGGGCACGATCAGGGCCTGGCGCACTTCATAATAAGGCGTGGTGAAATCCATGACCTTGGCCCGCTCTTCCGTAATGGTCACGGATGAAGCGATCACATCATATTTTTTCCCGGCCAGACCGGCAAAAATGCCGTCCCAGGCTATATTCTGGTGCTCAACCTCAAAGCCGGCCTCTTTGGCCACGGCGTCAATGTAATCAATTGAATAGCCTACCAGATTGCGGCTGTCGTCCATGAATTCCATGGGCGGCCAGGTGGCGTCGTGGGCCACGGTCACTTTCATGGGAGCGGCCAGTGCCACGCAAGCGCCCATGCATAAAATGGCGAGGGCCAAAAGACAGGATCTGAACATACGCGTCTCCTCAATTGCAGTTTGGTTGCGGTGTTCGCATTGTTGCCCCAGGGCAGGGCGCGGCAATCCGGATGCGCAAGCAGGGGGGCTGATGCCGCCGCGCTGACGCCGGAATGCGGGTGCCATGCCGGATGCCGCACCGCGGGCCGCAACATGGGTACGCCGGCTCCGCCAGAGCCGGCAGGCAAATGCCCGCCAATACTGTCCCAGACATGGCTCAACTGTCAACGCAAAACTCGCCCTTCCGCACAGTTCCCCCTCCCCTTGCGCCGGGGAAGAGCCAAAGCCCGGAAAAGAAAAGCGGCAGGCGGAAAAAAAGCCCGGAAAAAACTTGACGCCCCCGCCCCGCCGTGTGTATAAGCCTGTTCTCTTGACACGCGCCAGTAGCCCAGCTGGATAGAGCAACAGGCTACGAACCTGTAGGTCGGAGGTTCGAATCCTTCCTGGCGCGCCAGAAAAATCAAGGGTTTATCTTAATATTAAGGTAAACCCTTTTCATTTTTGCTACCCTATTGCTACCCTGGCGCGGAATTTCTGGTGATGTACCCGCGCTGCTACCCCGCACATTTTTCCCTATCCAAAACCAGCGCCGCCCGGCGAAAACATTTTTGCTACCCTGATTGCTACCCGGCGAGGGTAGCAAAATGAGCGACAACCGCTGCGGGCATAATCCCGCCTGCCCCAACCTGAGCCCTGCCCGGCCCATCCGAAAAGGCAAAGCGGATTGCCGCGCATCCTATCGCTGGCTGCCGAACGCACGAAGGCGTGGTACTATCATCCGGCGCAATGCCCGCCGCTCTCCCGACCTGATCGCAAACTCCGCAGTGAGCGCAGGGAAGCGCTGCAAATCGTCATTGAGAGCACCCTCTCGCACCTGGATCTCGCTTCCCTGTGCTTGGGAACGCCGTCACTGGATCACGGCTTCATTGATGTGGATATGAAAGCCCTGGCAGCCACCGCCGGAATCGGCCAGCGCCGAATCGAAAGGGCCTTGGCGCTTTTCAAGGAAGCCGGTTTCCTGGAAGCGACACAGCACAGGACGAAGAATGAGCATGGCGACTACTTTGGCTGCCGGGCCATTCGGGTTGTCCAGGCAGCCTTCTTTGACTGGCTTGGCCTTGGCCCCGTGCTGGCCAGGGAGCGCCGCAGGGCGTCCGCAGCACTCCAGCAAAAGGCGCGGCAGGCTAATAGCAGGGTATCAGAATTCATGCGCCGCCTGACGCAGAGGCTGTCCGGCCCCAAAAGGGAAAAGCCGATTGGGACGAACCCGTATTCCGAAGCCACGGCACGGCGCTGGAATACCCTGTGCGGTGAAATGCTCGTGCAAGGCATGGACCCAGAAGAGGCGCGACGGCGAACCAACGCCGCTCTTGGCCATCCACCCGCACGCTGATCACCCGGGTTTAGGGGGACTCAAACAGTCAACCGCTTTAAGCGGTTCACACTCTTTCAGGCCCTCGAGCTTCCGGGGCACCTGGCCATAATTGATTTTGACTTTCATTGTCAATCGCTGTATCTAGTCATCTCCGTCAAGGAGATTACCTTTTTTGTCTTTTTTATATTCCACAAATCTGAGGAGAATTTTATGCTTAACTCGAACTACTGGAAACTCGGCTTGGCGCTTGGCGCTGGTGTGGCAATCGGTGCCGCTGCCACCATTTTGCTCTCCAAGGGAAACATTGACCTCAAAAAAACCTGCGCGACTCTCTTGAGCCACGGTATGGACCTGAAAGACAAAGCCGCTACTCTGGTTGAGACGGCAAAAGAAAATTTTGAAGATCTCGCGGCAGAAGCCCGTCACGATCACGAGCAACGTAAGGCTGAAACCGGGGATCAGGCATGATAGGCAAAGGCGCTGCCTCTTCTTCTCAAGCTTCAGCCTCGTGCGCGGACGGATCAGAAGTCCGTTCGCGCGCGAGCGCCAAAACTTCAGACCCTGAAGAAAGACGGGGAAAAAATACCACGCCCGTTCTTTCTGCTCCAGCACAGGCCACTCGTGCGCCTGCCCTCACATTGGTGAAGCGAAGCGAACGTGCGGACAAGGCTGCGGCTTGCCTCTTTGTATGCTGGAAAGATGTGCTTCTTTATTACCGTGTAGTACACGCGATACCGGGCAGGATGCGCCTGCGGCCTGTGGAGCATGCGACGCATACGGCGCAAA
>JAJDJN010000001.1 GCA_030267245.1 Desulfovibrio sp. OttesenSCG-928-A18 | reverse complement strand
CGTGGCGTCGCTGATGCCCAGGGTGCGGTCGGCGGACAAATCGCCGCCGCCGGTCAGGGGCGCGGCGGTGTTGATTTTGCGCGCGGCCAGGCTTGCGGCCACGGCGTCCACTTCGGCCTTGCGGGCTATATCCGCCGCGGCTTCAGGGGCGTTGACCTGGGCGCGGCCGTTAGCGTCGCGCCGGATGAGGCGGTTGATGGTGGGGGCGCTTGCGGCGGCGGACGCCAGGCCGGCCGGGGTCACGGCCCGCGTGGCGTCGGTAAAGGCCTGGGTCTCGGCGTTGGTGGCCAGTTCCACCAGGCCCCTGCGCGCGTCGCTGGCCGTGACCGAAGCCAGGGCGGCCGGGGTCAGGGCCTTGGCCGCATTGGTCCCGGCCTGGGCTTCGGCGTTGTTGGCCAGTTGCGCCAGGCCTTTTTGCGCCGTTGTCGCCTGCGGAACGCCAAGGCCGGCCGCGCCGACGGTCAACCCGGAGTTGCCGTCCACTATCAACGATATCTTATTTTCACCGGATATCCCTATGGCCGCGTTCCCGGAGCTGTACACGGGCATGATGGACGTGATGTCCACATACACCGTTTCCGGGCCGGTGGCCGTGGTGAAGGTCATCACCAGATAGGTGCCGGGCGGGTAGCCGGCCGGGTTCGTTTCCACGCGCACATCATCGATCACCTGGGCCTGGGGCAGCGTGACTGTGGCGATGACGGCGCCGCCCCTGCCCGTAAGCTGCAGCTTGCCCGTGTCCGGAGAGTGGACCAGCCCCAGAGTGGTCAGCAGCCCCTGGGCGTTCTGGCTTATGACCCTGTCATTGGCATTTATGGCCAGATTGCCCGTTACCCGTTGCCAGGCGTCACTTACGCGGGCATAAGCCTGGCCGTCATCCGGCGGATCCGCCGGAGCGGACCGGGCCCATTCCGGCCAGACTACCGTCGGGTTGGACAGGTTGGCGCGGTCTATGGTCCCGCATCGCTGGTACAGCGCATCATCTGCGGCGGACCAGACCATCTGCGTACAGGCGCCGCCGTCACTGGTGGGCATGACCGCAAAGTATACGGGCGGCGCGAGCGGAAAGTGCGCGCTTTGCCCGTTGGTGACATACAGCTTCTCCGGATCGTCGAAGTATTCGTCCGCGTCTATGACCCCATCGATGCGCACAAAGACATCCAGGGCGGACTCCGCCACCAGCAGTGCCTGCGCGGCGTTCGCCCCTGCGGCGGCGGCCGCCCCGGCCGCATCGGCGGCGGCATCGGCGGCGGCATCGGCCGCTCCGGCCGCCTGTTCCGCCTTTGTCGCTGCGTCTTCTGCTTCCGTCTCCGCGCTGGCCGCAAGATCAAAGGCCTCATCCGCCCGGGCCAGGGCCTCGGCGCTTTGCCCGGCGGCAGCCTGTGCCTGCGCGGCCGCATCGGCGGCCGCGTCCACGGCCCCCTGTACCTTGTCGTTAGCGTCCTGCGCCGTTTGCAGGGCATCAGCGGCCGTTTCCGCCGCCCCCTGAGCGATGGTCACGGCGGACTGCGCCGTTTCGTTGCTGATATCGATCTGGCCGCCCAGTTCGTTGAACGCCTTTTCGGTCTGTTCGATGAAAGACTTGCCGGATATGGGCTCCGGAGCCGGCGGCACATAGCGAAATTTGACTGGCATAAGCCCCCCTAGTCGTGCTTTATACACAGCATCTCGGCCACGTGCGCCGGCGCTGTTTCTGTCCCGATGCCGGTTCCGTTGCTTTGCGTCGTGCCCGTAAGGGTAGTGCGTTCCACGCCCACGTCGTTTTCCACCGAGCTGTCATGCTTCAGGCCGCCGGCGTCAAAGGGGCCCGGGATGGCATGGGCATGCGGACCGATGGACGACGCGCGCGTCACTCCCTGGGCGCCGGCAGCCCCGCCTGTGCTACGCAAAAAAAGCCCCCTGTAGTCCGGCACCTTGTTGCGATTGCCAAGGGCGGCATACAGCTTCGGATAGTCCGTAGCCGAAAAGTTTTGCCCGTTGCAGAAGAAAAAGCCCGCCGGCACCGTTACGCCGCAATAGAAAATCAGGCTGCCCACCGGCAGGGCGGAACCGCCCAGGCCGTCAAGATCAAGAAATGCGGCAAAAAAGTCTTGCCAGTAGCCATCCGCCCCCGTCGTGCCCGGCGTCTTGGGTCCATCGCCCGAGTTCGGCCCGGACGCCTTGCGGCACCACCAAAGCTTTTCGCCATGAAAGACCAGACAGGGAGGCGCGTAGTTCAGGGCACCGTCCCAGCGCCACATGCCGCCGCTTTGCTGCCAGAAAGCGAAGGCGGAAAGCATATACAGGACGCCGTTAAAATCCAGCCTGTTGGGCGCAATGCCCCCCTGGGCCAGGGGCAACTGCGTGACCACGGGAAAGCCCTGGTCCAGGCTGGCCCGGCCGGCCTCGGAGGCGACTTCCGGGATGATCTGTTTGTTCCCGGCCGAGGCAAAGGGGGCCCCGAAAAAGTGCGAGGGGTATTGGATGTTTTTTCATGTTTCCTTCCTGTTGTTGATCAGCGCCCCGTCCGGGGCAAAGGGGGCCTGGTTGAAGGGCTGCCAGTTGCCGCCGTCAAAGCCGAAAACGGCGCCCGGATTCAGGGCGTACAGTTCCCAGCCCACACCGGCGCCGCGCGCCAGAGCGCCGGCTACCCGGAAAACGGCCAGTTGTATGGCATCCAGGCTGTCTTCAAAGACCCAGCGGATGACCATTGTATCCACTTCCAGCACATAGGCGGCGCCGGGCAGATCGGCTATGCCCGTTCCCACCAGGGCGGCCAGCAGATCGTTCTGGGCCTGTGCCGTGGACGCCGATATATTGGCCATGGCCTTGTACAGCAGCAGCAGGCGGTAAGCTTCATCATCCAGGCGCAGGGCCACGGCCCCATCTTCTGACGCCGTGTCCGGAGCAAAGGGATACCGGCTGAAGGGATGCAACTCCGAGCCGTCAAAACCGAAGCAGGGCCCAAGGTAGGGCCCTGGGATCACGCGGCCCATCTGCAGGATCATCCCCCAGTTATCCAGCCCCACGCCTTCAGCCGTGTAGATATCGAACATGGTCCGAAAGAACAGGCCCACGTCCGCTTCCGGGCAGACTTCTTCCTGGCAGGCGGCCGCCAGAGCCAGGATCCTGGCCGATGCCGCGTACTGGCTTTGGATGGCGTATCCCGTCATCTCGCGCAGATTTTCCAGTTCGGCTATATCCAGAATGTCGCGCCAATCGCGCCAAGTATACATATCCAGGCCTCCTTAGCCGACGGCGTCTGGCGCGGTAGCGCCTTTGAGCGACAAGGCGGGCGGGCGGGGCTTCGCCCCGGCCGCATATGCCCGCCGTAGGAGCGGATGAACGTCGCGCCAATCGCGCCAGGTATACATGCTCACGGCGCGCCCCCGGCTACCACGACGCTAATCGTGGCCGTGCTACATACCGGCTCCTGGTCCCCCCTGATGGTCACCAGGGCGGCATATGCGGCAGCGCCCGGCGCATTGGCGGCCAGGGCGATTTCCACGCTTTGGATGCTCTTCACCCCGTCCGATGCGGACAGGGAGGAAAGGGCGCCCAGGGCCGGGCAATAAAAGCGCGAAGCGTAAACCGTGGACGCCAGGCCCACACGCGCATTGCCGGACTGTGTATTCAGGCCGTAAAAGTCTTGCTGGATGGCCTGCCTGATGGCCGCGATCTGCGCTTCCGTGGGCGCGCTGCCTGCGCCCAGGGTCACCCGAACCCAGAAATTGATCGTGACCGGGCGCAGGATGCGGTATTCATACGCGGCATTATGGTAGTCGGCCGCCAGGTGCATTATCGTGGTATTGCCGCCGGTATCGCAGCCGTTGTCCTTCTTGCTGTATATGGCTTCGGCTATGGCCGCGTCCTCGCCCCCGTATACGCAGACCGTGATGCCGTGCCCGGGCACCGTGACCCCGTACTTGATCACCGGATTCTGGCCGATGTTTTCCAGCACCTGCACGTCCAGAACTCCGGGCAGATCGGCTATGGTCCCGTACAGCGCGCCGGTGGACCCATGCGCGTTGGCCGCCACAGAGGCCGCGCGCCTGGCTTCGAACTCGGCCCGCGTTTCCAGATCCCGTCCCAGGGCGCCGGCAGCGGCGTTGTCCACCGTGTCCCAGCCGGGGATCACGGTCACGATGGACTGCACCGAATGCGGCGCTATATCGATGGGCCCGTTATCCGATACCCTGAAGGTAGTCTCGGCCGCGCCCGCCCCCTTGCCGTCCTGGCCTATGGTCACGGCCCGGTTGCAGATCAACGTGTGCCCTTCCGCGCTTTGCACCAGCGCGCCATAGGGCACGACAGTGCCGTTCAGTCCGGTCAACTGGCAAGTTACGACCGTTGGTTCATCCAGCTTGCGGCGCAAAAAGTAGATGTAGCCCAGGGCATCCTGCCAGCGCCCCTCCGAGCTGCCCGGCTGAAACATGCTGGACAAAAACAAAAGCTCCGCGTTCTTGGCTTCGATCTCCGCCACCTGGGCGTCGATCAACTGCCCGGCCGGCGTGGTCGGCTCAGTGTCCAGAACGGGCAGATCCGGATCAAAAAAAGCCTGCCGCCAGTCCTCGGCCACGCCTTCCCGGATCTGGGCCGTGTCCGGGGCGTAAAGCCCCGAGGCTGGATCAAAAATAAGTCCGGATCGTGCCATTATTCACCCCTTCCACGCTTGTGAAGATTATGTCCCCTACCAGCCGGCGCGTTTTCGGGTCGAAGTCCACTATGGTCACGGACAGCACTTCGCGCACGTCCGGCACTTGCAGCGCCGCCCTGCGCAGGTAGGATCGCAGTACAGAAGCCCGCACCCGGCCGCCCAGGCCCACTACAAAGTGCGGGATGCCCTTGTCCTGGATGAAGTAGGCGTCATCCGTGAACAACCGGGCCTCGTTGGCCACGTTTTGGGCCGTGGCCAGATCTCCCCGGGCGAGGGCGATGCGCCCCGTGCCGTCCAGGGTGATGTCCCAGCCGGCGTCCAGCTGTAGTGTGCGTCTGCTATGCGCCATGATCATGTCCCCGCATTCGGGCTGCCCGTGTTACCGCCACCGGGCAAAACGCCCGTGTGTGTGTGCGTTTCAGCGGTGACCCCATTGGATGTGGTGATGCCGCCCGTATTGGTGATGCCGCCCGTGTTGGCAAAGCCCCCGGCCTGGTTGACGATGCCGTTGCTGAAGACCGCCGCGCCGCCGCCCTTGCCGTGGGATTTTCCTTCCACGCTATGGTTGCCAGTCACGCGCACGTTGCCGTCCAGGATTATCTCCTGGGCTTTGACCGTGGCCTTTTCGGTACAGGTGATCGTTATGTTGCCCGATCCGGTCTTTATCTCCATGTCCCCGGATTCCCGGCAGGATATTTCAACCTTGGCCGCCTTGGTGGACAGGGATATGTCCCCGCTGACCGGGTTCAGGTGCAGCCAGATCTCCGGCGCTTCCCCCAGGAAGCCGTTGATCAGGTAGCCGTCCGCCTGATCAAAGGATCTGAAGGAGCCCGGCTGTACCGGCGTATCCTTGCCGCTGGCCACGCCGGAGGAGTCGCGCTTCATGAAAACGGCCACAGCCTTGTCTCCCGGCTGCGGATCCATGACGATGGCCGCCTTGCCCGCCTGGGGGCGGAAAAAGGGCAACTTGGCCAGGGATGCCGGGGGAATGGTCTTGTCAAAGGCGTCGGTCTGGCAGACCAGGGGCGTGGCCGAGGCGTATCCTCCAGCCCCGTCGGTGCCGTTCTGGTCCGCGCTGCCGATGCTCATGACCTCGGCCGTGTTGACAGTGGCCTTTATCTGCTGGTCCACAAAAAATGCTATCGCGTTGGCTTCAGTGTTGGCGGATGTCAGCCTCCGCGAGCCCTTTACTGTCTTGTCATCAGCCATAGTAGGCCGCCTCGATCTGGCTTTCCCAGTTGCCGCCGCCGGGGATATAGGCGGTGACGTGATGGGTCAGCTTGGTAATGCGCCACGTCCCCGTGGCCCTGGGCACTATGCTTTCCACCTTGACCAGGCCGCCGTAAGCCAGGGCGGGATTGAAGATGCAGCGACAGGAAATACCGTCCTGGTTGAAGGTGGGATAGCCTATAAGGCCGGCATCCTTGCGTAAAAGCGTGGCGTTACCCTGTCGGGCCTGCCCTTCGGGCATGACTATGACCGCGCCGTCGTCGATCAGCAGCTCGCAGCCCAAATCGCGTGAAAGCTTGCGCATCTTTTCGATGGGCGAGCCGGGGAACCAGGCGTTTTGCACCGATCCGGTAACTCCCTCGTTTTTATAAGAGTAACCGGCATCAGCGGCGAACTGCGCAAAGAGCTTGTCCGCCTGCGCCTCCCCGTTGACCGTGGTTGCCGGCTTGGGGATCTGCTGCGGATAGCTGCCCGTGTCCGCTTCAAAATGCATGCAGGGGTCAGGAGCCTGGTTGAAGTCAGCGGCGGCGCTGGTGATTTCGCCCTGAAAGATGACCGGCAGCGCGCCGCCTTTTTCTCCGGCCTTGATTTCGATCAGGTTGTGTTGCGACTCCAGCGGCTTGAAGGCCAGCATGGTAAGCTCGGCCATGTCCTCGTACTTCAGCCCCCAGACCTTGACCGTGGCCTTGTTCTTTTCGGGCAGGCCGGGTTTCTGGACATTGGCGTCAACGGCCAGGCCTTCGATGACCTTGGTGTTGCCGCCCCCGGCAAAGCTGCCCTTGCCCAGGACGATCGACAGCTGGATGGTCTTGATGGAAAAGCTTTTGGGCATATCAATACCTCAGAATTTCAGGCAATTCCTCGCCTGCGGAGACAAAAAGCAAAACCCAGCGGGTTGACGCTTCGGCGTCCGGAGACGCTGTATACAGGCGCTCCCACTCAGGCGCGCGGGCGCCCTCCAGGTCCAGAAAGTGCAGGGTGCCGCTGAAGTGGCGCGAGCGCGACTGCAGCACATCGGCCCCATCATGGCAGATCGCGCCGACGCATACCCGTTCCGCGCCCACGGCAAGATCCAGATACAGACGCTTTTGCCGCCAGTACACGGACAGGGTGCAGTCCTGGCCATCAAGGACCAGGTTCAGGGTCTGGGCCGCAAGGCGGGCAAGAGGCACTATCTGCATCAGCTCCCCCCTCCGGTCAGGGCGGACCGCAGCTCCAGGTACTTGGACAGGGACTGTCTTTTTTCCGCCGCTTCGGGTTGCGCCTTGCCCGTGTTCTCCTTGCTGGCGCTGGTGGGGTTCTTGGGCTTGGTGACCACGGTTGTAGTCACCTGTGTTTCCACCTCCCGCACTTCCACCAGGGTCAGTTCCACAGCCAGCATGCCCGCATTCCGCTCCTGGCTGCGCGAGTAGGCGTAGCCCTCCAGGGTCATACTGTCGTAGTGTCTGGCCGGGGTGGCCACGGCCAGTTTGACGGCCTCCTTCTGGTACTCGTCCAGCTTGGCCAGGGCGGCCTCAAAGTCCGCCTCCGCGCCCTGAAGGCCCAGCGTCACTTTGATCTCCTGCGGGCTGTCCACTTTGTTGTAGTCGGCAAAGCTGCCCTGTTCCACGGGATAGGTCAGGGCATTGCCATCGCTACGCAGATCCATGCCGATAAAGCTGGTAAAGACCACGGCCGTGCCGCCGCCCTCGTCCAGCAGCGTCCATTCCTGCTGCTGCGACTGGCTCATGTCCTGCCTCCGGCCGGATTGACCCCGGTGCTGGCAGTGCCCACAAGACTGCGGCGCATGGCCCCGGTTATGTCCCCGGCGATCCCGTAGGCCTCCGTGGCCCGGGTGGCTATCTTGATACTGCCGATGCTGATCTTGGTGTCCGTGCTGTTGTCGTTGTTTACGGTGGACGTGCCGCCCGCGCCTGTGGCGGCCGGACTGACGGCGGCGGAGGCGTCGCCGTGGATCATCTGGGATATCAGCCCCGGGCGGTAGTCGTCGTCGCTGTCCAGGAACTCGCCGCCGGCGTGGGTTACGGCCATGTTCTCGTCGGCCTTGTTCAGGCCGTATTTTTCGGCGAACTCGGCCGCGGACTGGCGAAAGGACTCCCAGCCCGCCTTGATCTTGTCCCAATTGGCCACTATCAGGCCGATCAAACCGGCGGCCACAGTCAGGAAGATAAAGAAGGGATTGGTGCCGGACAGGGCGCCCATGACCTTCATCGCCCCCGAGACCAGGCCGAAGCCGCCCGCGATTTCCGCCAGCACCGGGCCGTATTCCTTGAAGACGTCTATCAGCCACTCCCCGGCGGCGCTAAGATCCTGCAGGGTGTGTTCCCCCAGGCCCAATTTTTCCCAGTAGTCGCCCCAGTCGCTTTCCCCCCCGTTTATGTAGGTCCAGATGTCGTCCAGGGCGATGGCCAGCAGGACCAGCATGCCCACGATCCAGGTCAGGGGGTTGGACAGCCAGGCCAGACCCATCTTGATGATCGCCGGGGTAAGTTTGACCGCGATGATCAGCGCCAGGCCGGACACCAGGGCAATCAAAAAAGGCTCGTGCTTGCGTAAAAAAGCCACGCCCGCACGCAACTTGTCGCCGATGAAGGTCAGGCCCTTGAGCAGCGGCTGCAGCAACACGCCCGCCGTCACGGTCAGGGACTTGCCCAGCTTGGCGATCATGTCGTTGTACTCGGCGGCAGCCTTGTAATCGTCGTCGGTGAAGGAGATTTCCTTCATTTCCCCGACCAACTTGCCCACTTCCTTGCTGCCCGACTGCAGCAGCTGGATCGTGCCCTGGTCCAGGCCCAGCTTCTGGGCCAGGCCCGCGAACTTGGCCTTGTCCATTTTTTCGGCCTTTCCGGCCAGCTCCATCAGCAGTTCCGAAGAGTGCTTGACCTTGCCGCTGGCGTCCTTGGCATTGATGCCCAGGGCCGCAAAGACTTTTTTGGCCTCACCTTCGCCAGTTGTCGCAAACTCCTGTAATTTTTGGTTCATCCCGCGCAGGCTGGCTTGAAAACCCTCCGCGCTGCCCCCGCTGAGCTTTGCCGCCTGACTCCAGGCGTCCAGATTCTGTATGCCCCAGTCCAGGGATTCCGACAGTTTCCCCAGTGAGTCGGCCATCGTGGTATAGTTATTGAATATAGACCCAAAGGCAAAAGCCCCGGCCATGGGCGCGAGCAGGCTCTTGATCATGCCCACGCCCTGCTGGATGCTGCCCTGGGCCTGCTTCATGCCCTTGCTGACGCCGGATGAATCCATGCCCAGGGTGATCAGCAGGGAATCTATCACGTTAGCCATTGCGTCCGTTCTCCATCGCCAGCCATTCGTTGTAGTTTTGCACCACGATTATTTCGGCCATATCCAGGGCGTCCCTGTAGCTGTATACTGTCTGCAGCTCATGCAGGGTGGCCAGGCGCCGCGCGACTATGATGCCTATGATGCTGGGCACGTTGGCATAGTCGGCATATCCCTCGCGCACCAGAGCGCTCAGATACTGGCGTCGCCGGAGGAAGACCAGGGGCCTGCATCCTCCGGCCCCGTAAAATCCAGATTCAGTCTCAGCGCCTCCCAGCGCAGCCGGGATAGCGTGTTCGCGTCCTGGATGTAGTTGTCCACGCTCTCCGGGGTGCAGCGTTCGGACACGTTTTCCACCAGCCGCGAGCAGCAGGCCAGCAGGTCGTCCAGCAGCGGGCTGACTTCGCCGTAGTCCACTTTACCCAGGATTCCGGTCAGGGTCTTGACCCCGTTGGCCACCAGGTAGGCCCCCACCGCCTGCAAGTCAGCCCCTTCGGGCACTTCTATGCCCGTTTTTGCCAGCAGGATCAGGGCGCGGATCTTCCAGGCCTCCAGGCCGGTGGCCGACATCTCCCGGATCTTGAAGCTCAGATCCTGGTCCCTGTCGCGCAGGGTGATGATCTTTTCTCTACGGGCCATGAAAAACTCCTTAAATTTTGGCGCGTTCAAGCTTTTCAAAATGGAACAGCCAGGTCGTGGGGGCCAGCACCTTTTGCAGCGACGGCACCACCACCCCGTTTTTCAGTACGCCAGTGGACCAGGTCAGGCGCTCGCCGATGCTTGGCAGGGTGCAGACCAGGCCGCAGACGTAGATTTTTCTGTTGGCGGCCATGGCCTCCCATACCGTGGACAGGGAAAAGCGGCTGGGACTGGACGCCTCCAGGGTCACTGTCACCGGGTAAATAACCGGCGTGTAGCCGGCCACCATCTTTCCATCCACGCCCATGCGCGTTTCCGTAATGTCCACGGCGTCCATGTTCGCCGCCTGATCTGTGCCGAACATCTGCAAAACGATGCCGGAAGGAAAAAGGCTTTCCACTGTCAGGACCAGCTCCGCGTTGGCGCTGGTGATATCCATATTGGTTACCTGTGGCATGTCTGCACCCCCTAAAGTACGGCCGTACTGGCCACTTCAATTTTTTGCACCGCGCCGCCGTAGGTGTACCACAGGGATATGATCGGGGTTCCCCGCTGCGCGCGCACGGAGGCCCCCGGGTCCAGGATCTGGATATAGTAGCCCTGGGTCCACAGTTCATCCGATATATCCAGCCCGGCTTCGTTCATCAGTTCCGACTTCTGCCGTTCGGACAGGGTCACGCCCGCTTCGATGGCCGCATTGTTCCTGGCCGCGTTCACCGGGTCCATCATCCAGGCCGCGATCATGGTGTAACCGCGCTGGTTGTAGGGCACCCGCCCGGCCGAGCTGATGCCGTCCATCAGGGCCACCTGCAGGCGGTTGTTCAGCCAGATCGCGTTAATGTACGGGTCGATGAAGCCGTAATCGGAGACCGACAGGCAGCCCGGATACAGGAATACGAACTCGGCATTTCTGGTGGCAAAATTGCCGAAGTAGTTGCAATTCTTGCTTTCCAGGATCGCGGCCGTTCCTTCGTCCGTGACCATGGGCGCAAGGCCGGACTGGCGCTTGAAAGCCGCCGTGATAGTGCCGTTGATCCGCTGCCAGGCCACCGAGGCCACCACGCCCATGATGAAGGCTGCGTATTCCAGGCTTCCGTAGACTATGGCCGTATGGTCATAGCCCGCGCCCTTGATCAGACTGGCCGGATCGGCCGTGGAGTCGGCCAGCAGCGTGGCCGGGGCCGTGGTATAGGGCACATACAGCCAGCCGTAGTTGTCATTGGCCCAGGCCGCCCATTCCAGCATCAGCTCGGGCGTTTCCTCCCATGCGGTGCTGAAGGTCACCCAGTTCTCGGTCCTGGCCCGGATCCTGGCCATCTGCTCCGGCACGGTCAGGGCGTTCATGCCCGCCGACTGCACGGCACCCAGGCTTTCGCTCAGGTTCAGCATCCCGGCCAGATCCTGGCCGGCGCCCGGGGCCGAAGCAAAGCCCACTTCGGAATCCTCCCCGGCCGTGGCGCTGGTGATGGTAAAGGCCCCGGTGAGGCTGGAGTAGGTGACGCTAACGGCCCCGGCGCCCACAACGCCTCTGATGGCCGTTTGCAGCGTCTCCGCCACAGCGCTGTAACTGGCCGCTCCGGCCAGGTTCACGCCGCTGATCGCATAGGCGGTATGGTCTATGCTGATGGTCAGGCCGCCATTGCTTACGGCCTTCAATTGCTGCAGGGTACGATTTACCCTGCCCCCGCGCAGCCAGGCCGGGGCGTCGGCAGCTATGCGCCTGGCCACAAAAAAAGCCCTGGGCGCGGTGAATTTGTTGTCATAGCCGGCGAAGTACACGTCCGCCGCCTCATGCTCCACGGACCCGATCCCGAAATAATCCCCCACCGACGCGGCGCTGGGAAACTCCAGGGCCATGGTGGACGCGGATATTATCGGATTGTCCGACAGTAGCAGCCCGTTCAGTTCAAGGTCTGAACTGCCCGCCCTGATGACGCGGGGCAGCACCTTGACTATATGCGATGCGGGAATGGCCATTTATACAATACTCCTTATAGATGCTTGCCGCCTCAGGCTTTATGGTGGGCATCCACGTCTTCAAGTCTCGATATCAGCGCTTTATCAAAAGCTTCGAAATTAGCGCTTATTCCTTGGTCCAGAGTTAAATGCAGGGTAGTTGTCCATCGGCGTACAAACTGTCGCGCGTCACCCGTGAAAGAGATATCCCGTGCATCATCTGCATACAGTGAGGACATCCCGCATTCGTTAAAAAACTGTGCGCCAATGCTGGATCTGGTTATAATTGCCAGTCTACGCGCCCGTTGTCTTGCACTGTCATTTTCGGCGCAAAAATCCACTTGCACGGCTAGTTCGATCAACCCCTTGACCTCAAGGCGTCCCACCTCATCGGGAGAGCTCGAATCCCAGGTATATTCTTCAACGGCAGTTCCATGCTGCTTGTCGTGCAATATACTGATCACGGCATATTCGTTCACATCCGCCGGCAACGAGGTCCGATTCTGCCATCCCTCAATCACGCAATGCGGAGACATGGCCGGCAGAGCATAGGCCAAGACAAAGGCTTTGCATGCACTATAAACATTGCTTTCTAAAATAGATGCGGGATCCGATGGACGCGCTATATCGGCTTGGCTCATATCATGCCTCCTTGCTTGCGGTAACAAACAAAGAAACACATCGGCCAGCACACCCGCGCGAGCGTGAAGAGATGAAACGGCGTGAATGCCGCAAGGGGAGTGGGGGAGGCGTGAATGTCCGTCATGCTCTCTCTGCCGTAAACACAAAAAGCCCGCGCCAGATGCCCTTTTCAGGGTGCAGGGTGTAGGCTTCGCGCTAGTGCGCCGTGTTGGCAGAAGACGGGCTGGTCTCCTACGAGAAGGACGAACAAATAAGTTGTTTGATGTTTATATAACAGAACAAGGTTACGGAGCAAGCGGTATTATCAAAGTATTTTGCAAAAAACTTTCCCCCTTGATCCAGCGATATCCATCGGTTAATGATTGCTTATACATATCAACCTGTATCGGGAGGATTGATGATGAAGCGGGCGTTACTTTCTTTCTTGTTCGTGTTTGCCCTATCACCCCATCTGGCTTTGGCGGTAACCGGCAATATCACTGTCTCCATACCGGAACGATACGCCTTGCTAGAAATCACTGGCAATATTCCAGATGTGCCGTTGGATAAAGACACCATACTCAGCCAAATGGAAGAGGTCTTTGCCAAACTGGATGTCGAGCAATTTCAATTCGTCTTGTACGATGAAGGTAAAAAGCCCGAAGACGGAGCGAGGGCTTTTGGAGAAATAAAAAAAGGCAAAAACAATGACGCGGTCCCATTCCTCGAACTGACAGGGGAAAAAGCACAACTGCGAGGAAAACTCGTCACAACCTCCCTGGGCTATCGAATATCCCCCAAAAACCTGTACGCCGCATATTCCGATAATGAAGTTGTCGCGGACGATGATTTTAAAGGCAAAACGATCATCATGTATATAACGGTTCAACAGGTCTCCAAGGATCCCCTTGGAAAACCCTATATCAATGTAGGTGTTGGCAAGACGGGTCTTCATGGGGTGCAAATCTATGTGGACACCAAAGATCCCTATCTTCGCAAGATAAAAAAGGGATCAAAAATTACCATAAAGGGCCAGGCACGGGGCTTTGTCATGCAATCGGTCCTAGTTGACGGCGTCATCATTGCTGATGAAGAAACGGCCCTCATCGACGGCAAGCGCGTTCCCCTCTCCGAGTTCAGCTTAACAGAATAACCCAAAGGAGTCCCCTTTATGGAATTCACCGATGCTGTCAAAGCCCACTCTCGGCGCGTGGAAGAGCATAAGGCCCATGCCCTCACCGAGGAAGCCACCAAGATGGCCCTCATCGTCCCTTTCCTGCAATTACTCGGCTACGACCCGATTAATCCTCGCGTAGTAATTCCCGAATACTGCGCGGACTTCGGGGGTAAAAAGGAATGTAAGGTGGATTACGCCATCAAGCGCGGTGACGATATCGTGGTCATCATCGAGGCGAAAAAGGTCGGAGACCCCCTGGATGGAGCCAGGGAAGGACAACTGCAACAATATTTTCAAAGCCTTCTTCCGGTCAAGATCGCCATCCTTACCGATGGCGTGGTATATAAATTCTATACCGACTTGGACAACCCAAACGTCATGGACAAAAAACCATTCATGATCTTTGACTTTTTGGACATGGATGAGGCCATGATCCCCGAGCTAAAAAAACTGTGCAATGACTGCTTTGATCTGGATACAGCTCTGTCCGCGGCTCAGGAGCTAAAGTACCTTGGACAGTTGAAAAAGATCGTGTCTTCAGAATTAGAAAATCCCTCAGATGATCTTGTCAGACTTTTCGCCCGTCAGGTATACGATGGGTTGCTCAGAGCCAATATTATCGACGACTTCCGCCCTCGCATCAAACTGTCCTTTGAAAATCACATCAACAGCGTACTTAACGCCCGCTTGCAGGGGGCAATGCTACTTAACGCCTATCCTGGAGTCCAGCCCGAAACCACTGGCGAAGAATGCGCCACAGAAGCTCCGGAGCGAGAAAACCGCATTATCACCACCCAGGAGGAGATCGAAGGTTATCATATTGTACGCGCCATCATGAGCAAGGTTGTCAACCCAGACAGGGTGATCATGCGCGACACTATCAGTTATTGCGGCATCCTCCTTGATAACAAAAACACAAAGCCCATTTGCCGGATGCATTTTAATGCTGCCTCGGTCAAGTATCTGGAAACCTTTGACGCGGAAAAAAATGGGACAAAACACAAATTGGATAGGTTGTCAGACATCTATAAATATAGCACCGAACTGCGGGCCGTTATCGGGTATTACGACAAGCGGGAATAATTGTCTCTCCTATATTTCTCTCGATTCTGACACTCTTCAACTTGACATTGTCCGCGTTTTATGGCGTGGTCGTTTCAGGTGCTGAAAACACCGACCTCGGCGGCCACGCCACCCGTCAGAATGGCCTTTTCTTTTGCCCGACATCCGGGTAAAATTCTTGCCATATTTGCCGGGCGTGGGCGAAGTACAATACCCTTCTGGGGAGATAGTCCGCAGCTCCGAGGGCTGTTTTCAGCGTCCGGCAATTCCCATCGGGGGGATTGCCTTCTCGAACCTGAAAAGTTCACCTCGGAGGCATCATGTCCCAAATCTTCGCTTACCAGTCTCACCAGGTACGCACATTCACCGAAAACAATGAAACATGGTTTGCTGCAATTGATGTCTGCCGCGCTCTTAGTATTTCTTGGAGCGGCCGGAAGATTCTCCGTGGTTTTCCTGATGCTTGGCAAAGGGTCGTAAAACTCACGACCCATCGGAGAGGCGACCAGCAAACGGTTATGGTCTCCGAACCCGCCGTCTACAAACTTGCCTTCCGCAGCAACAAACCCGAGGCCGACGCCTTCACCAACTGGGTTGCTTCCGAAGTCCTCCCCGCCATCCGCAAGACCGGCACGTTTAATGTCAAGCCCAAACAAAAGGCCCTTCCCGCGCCGACTCCCGAAGACTCCCCCTATCTTTCGGACAATTTCGCCGAAATGGAGCGGGATATTCTGGACATCGAAAAGAAGATCGAAGCTCTGTGCGTCAGGCTTCATCTGTTCGCCCGGCCCAGCGGCATCCTCGTGAGCGTATACAACCGCAACAAAGCACTCATCGACGCGGCCAGCGCGAACGCGGCGGCTGCCAAGAGCGCTTGTGGCACTGGATATTTTATGCTCCAGGCGGTACGCAGGATTTGCGCGGCGATTAAGTAGCGCTCTAATGAGGGCCGGGCGCGTGGCGCCGGCTAGGCTTCCCGCTCGGCCCATCCTCTTCAGACTCCGTCAACCCTTCCACCAATCGGAGGCCGAAAAATCCGCAGCCCTGACCTGCAAGGTTGCCCGCACACTGGCCCAGCCGGAACGCGTAAAGTCCTCTATCACCGCGTCCACCAGCCACCATGTACCATCCTCCAGTTGCAACATGTCTCCACCGCGCGACATGGGGCGCACAATACCCGCTACCCTCTCCCTTAATCCTGAGGCGGAAAACAAATATAACTTGCGCGTTATCTCCTCCATGCCCACCCGGTCGGCATGATACAAGGCAGTCGCCCCCTCGGACTGTATTTGGACCATGATCATTGTCCCCTGAGCATAAACGCTTTTAACAGATCCTCCATCGTCCACCCTCTGCCCGATGCTACGATAAAGGGTGGCGGGCAGCTCTGGATGTAGGCGGGAGATGGCTCCCCGGACCACAGCGTGCAAATTTAGCCCGGCTGACATTATATAACCCCCTTTGTGACAGCCTTGATATCCGGAGCATATTCGGCTGTTATGGCGCGTTGTGATTGCCCGGTTAGAATAACCGGCTTGCTGGCATGGGCCGCATACCCCATCTTTTCCTTACGCCTGATCGTGGCTTCCTGTAACGGAGGGGAGAGTCCGTCCTCGAAGGCCTGTTGAATATCCATTGCTGCCACCTCTCCTACCTGTATCAAGGCCACGCGAATATCCTTCCCGGAGGACGCAAAATCCGATAGATAACTGGCCCCGGCCTTGGCCCAATCTCTTTTTTGGGCCTCGACTGTTCTTCTTAGGGGAGCCCGGGCCGGGATATCCTCGGTGCCGAATTCATGTCGGGCCAAGTTCACGGCAACACTTTCGCCGGCCAGCGGGCCCTCTGAATACGTGGTGCCTTCCATGACTCCTATCTTCACTCCTGGGCTTGGGTCTTTCAGTAACTCCTTCAGCCTGCCCTTAAGCCTGGATAGAGAGCCGCCGTCAATGGTGACAGTAACAGACATTCTTATCCCCAGGGATGATGATGTTTCACCGCGCAATAGCGCCCGCCCACACGATACATGGCCAGCATCTGCCAAAAAGTGCGCCCACACGGCGTTTCCAGAAAATAGGATTTATCCGACAGTTGCGCTGTAGCAAAACTTGCCGAGACACTGCCCTCGCTTGCGCTGTTTACCGGACCGGACTGCCCCGCCTCTCCCCACAATGCCATAGTCAGAATATGACATGTCAGATGATATAAAAGCGTCTCCCGTGCTGTTTGACCCTTGGTTGGGTCATATGGCACAGGAGACGCTTCGGAGTTATCGAGGATCAGACATGCGGCATTAAAAGCCCCTTGTAGTCTCCGGCCCGTAAAGACTGCGGGGTCAGCAAACTGTGGGAAGTCCTGCCGAAAATCTTCGGGGGCAAACACAACCACGGCCACTGTACTACACTCCGACCGTGCTCAGGTCCGTCGCTTCGGTCTTTGCCGTTTCTGCATTCACCGGCTCAAGGCCATGGCGCAATTCCGCTTGCTCCATAGCCCTGTCCTCGGCTCGATCACTGCTTTTTTCCGCGAAAATGAGGCCGTTCTTGAAGATGGACATTTCGCCATATTCCTTTTTTATCGCTTCCCATTCATCAACTGCGACCCGGGTATATCCATACCGGCCCACAGGAATTATCCCCTTTTCCTTTCCTACCAGATGCGAGGAACTGCCCCTGATCAGGATACGCTTATCGCCCAGGGCAAAGGTGATACCCCGCACGGAATTGTATGCCACCGTGACGGCCCCCGACGAGCCAACAGTTTGTGTCATCCCTGTATCCGTCGTTGTCTTGACCTCAACCGTGTCATTCTTCTTCTTTTTTTTCGTCGTCATGTCGTTTACCCTTTTATGGTGAAGCGAGCTTTGACATTAAGGCAAAACCCGCTTCTGTTCAGGTTTAAATGCCGAGCATGGAGGCAAAGGCAAAAGGCTGAAGCACAATACCGCCATAGGTAGACGATACCCACTTCTGTTTCATGGAAGACAACTCCAGAACCACACGTCCGGCTCGTACCTTTTCACCGAACCCGAGCTCGGCCGTGCGTTGCCCGGCCACTTCCGGAGCTATCATGATCATAGTCTGTCCCGCTGTCGCGCTGGACAACTCGGGCAGAGCAACGATCTTGATGCTGGCGAAGTACTTGTTGATCATATCAAGCACGGACACGTTGAAGTTCGTGGCTGCCCCCAGCTCTACCTCCATCTCCGGGGAGAGGAGCAGGATAATCGACGTATTGCGATCAATCAGCCCGGCTGATTGCAGGGCGAGCTGTCGGAACAGGGCCAGCACATCATTATACTTTTCCACCGTTGTTTTTCCGCTCCAGGCCAGGCCCCCGCCACCTCCCGGCAGTGGGGTAATGGAGGGCGGCAGATCCGGATCGTTCAAAATCCCATATATCTCCCGCCCTTCTACCCCAAGCAGATAAAACCTGTTTGCGTCGATATCCAATATGGTGGACGCGGCCGCCTGCTTGGATGCGGCCAGATTGATCCTGGCCACTCCGGACATGGCGGTTTCCAAATCCCCATATTGGATAGTAGTCTGGAAAACATACTGTTGACGCGCCTTCCAGTTGCTGTTCACATCGGATACGCCATTGTCGGCAAAGTCTGAATAACCCTGGGTTCGCCCGGTCATTTCATCCACGCGCCACTTGGCGTAAGGGGTTGTCCAGTCCCCCTTTCTTGATTCGGAAAAGACTTCCCTGGCCCGGCGAGGGGCTGTAAGTATCTCCACCACCCGGGGGTCTATGTAGGCCAAGAGCTCAACCGGCACGGAGGTGTTGGGCGTGGTGATAAGGGCCGCGTCGCGCGCGAGCTGGTTCAGCCTATCCTTGGCGATCCAATCTCGCGCACCCGGGAAAGTGAAGCCATACTGTGCGGCTTGGTCAAAGGTGATATTTTTACTCATGACGCTCAACTCCGCTTGATGATGATGGTTTCACCGGCTTCGCCGGCGGTAATGACTTTCCACCCCGTTTCCACCGCATCGGCCACCGTCGCCCCGGGATCATTCACGGTGATTGACCCGTTGGCCGTGAAGGCGAATACCGCCTGTCCCACGGCGGCGTCCGTATCCGCCACAGCATAAAAGCACCCACATGTGGCGATGGTCAGGGTTTCACCTTCATGGATAATCATTGTGCCTTCTCCATCTACATCGTAGTTGGGGTACACTATATTCCGTTCTACAAACCCCAAAGGTTCGCCACTTCCGCCATACCCGGCCAATCGTTCGGGGTCGCTTCCGGCCCAAACAAAGGTGCCAGCTGCAACATCCTCTTCCGCCGCCAGGCTCTGGGGGTAATAATCAAAAACATTCAGATCCGCTTTCGCGCCCGGGGCTCCTATGGCAATTGATGTGTATACCTGTGACTGCAGGCTCATGATGTTCCGCCCTCCTTACTGTTGAATTATGATGCGGGAGAGCCCGGCAAAAGGTCCTTCCATCTTCCCGCTGGGAAAAGCAGGCGAGGGAATGGACATGGCCTGCGCCCGCGCGTCTACGGCCATAGATACCATGTCCTTGAGAGCGGACTCGTCGCGCGTGTTCACGTTTCTCCCGGCCTGCTTCAAGGCGTGACGATATATATCGCCCGCCGAATCGAATGCGAATGGATCCAGCTCCCCACACAGATCGCGCACATAGCGAGCCGCATCGGACAGGCTGCGCAAGTGGGCCTTGGCCTCACCGGCCGCCTCCTGTTTGGCCTGTTCCCGTATTAAGGCCGCATCCTTGGCGGTCAGAGCCTTGTCCTGGGCCTTTTGTTCAGAACCGGGGCCATTATCCTTGGCCTTGGGATCAGTGCTTTCGTCTTTGACCTTGCCGTCCGGTCCGTTGTCCGTCGCGCTCCCGCCCGCGCTCAGCCCGGCCATGAAGGCCTTGACTGTCGAGGCATCAGTGGGGTCAAGACCAGCCGTCTTCATCTTTTCCACGCACTCGGCTGAGATATCGCCTTTGGTAGCCGGGCTATCGGGAGGGGCGCCCACAGGTTGGTCGCCTGTCGCCTTTTCTTCCTTGTCACGTTGTCCGCCCAAGCCTTCTGCCAGCTTTTTTAGGGCTCCGATCTTTCCGGCCTCGTCCAGATTGTTATCCGCCAAGATCTTTGCCGCTTCTTCGTCAAAGCCTGCGGGGCCACCCACCAGGGCCTGTTCCGTCACTTCCTCACCAATTGCTTCCACAAGCTTTTCCGCCGCTTCCACCACATCGGCCTCGTCAGCTGCGAGGCCTCCCTTGGCGAGTAGTCTCTTCGCCAAATCTTGCAATTTTCCCATGATCGTTTTCCTCTTCGGGGATTTGTGTACTATTTGTCCGTCAGCCACTGCCACATCGGGGCCAGCCCGCCCCTCTTCCACAAGCGCGACGTGATTGCCGCGTATGTTGGTCATGATAAAATCATAATGTTCTCCGTTAAACTCTCCGGATTCAAAAACGGGGTCGTAACGATAAGCACTGGAAAGCTCCACAGTATTGCCGGATTCGATAGACCTGATTGCCCCGGCGTCCGTAATGACTAGAGAGTTATCCAGATAAGGAGCACGGAAAACAGCATCGGTTCCCAGGGATCCGACCCGGTATTCTTTTTGTGGCTCTTCGGCGCTTTCCTCATGATGCCCCATCAGCAGGGGAAGGCCGTTGAAAGTAGCCGCCGCCTTGGCCAATTCGGAACCCTTGCGATAGCCGCGGTAGATCCGCCCAGGGTCAAGCCCGAACTCAGCACCGCCTGGTATCTCGCTGCCGTAGTAGGGATTCACTGTCTCCTTGCTGATGTGAGATAGGGCAACATGCAAAAATCCGTTCTCGTCTTTTCTCCGGCGCGTGGCTCGGTCCAGAGCTACGACATCCCGATTGACAGCTTTTCCGGGCTCGATAATTACTGTCTCCCCTTTACTGCCTTCTAACATCATACCGCCCGCCTCCTATCGCATGTTATGCGCTCCAATATCTGCTCGTACTTTACTTTTAGCGGCCTGATCATCGCACTGTCCGCCGCCGTCTGCGGTTTAAAACTGGACAGATCCGGTTTATAGCCACATAGGCACCCCGGCAGTTCCCCTGGCTTAACCTTGCGCCGTACTCTGGGATCCGGATCATACAAGCCATCTGATAGCTTGAAGCGTACTCCGTTCATCTGTGTGCCCAGGTGTGTCGTTCGTGGCTTTTTACTTCCACTGCGATGCATCCAGAAACCGTACTCAATCCCGGCTTCAGCGCTACGAGCAAGAGAAACTGCATTATTCGCCTTCTGCGTCTGATCTCGGGCAATAAAACGCGCCCTACGTTCTGTAATCCCAAACTGTTTACGCAATTCAGTGGCGATGTAATGCTGGTCATTACCGGCTTGCACTCCTCGCATAACGATGCCTCGCACCTTGTCATGCATCTGCTCGGGAATGGATCTTATCAACCCGACATTTTCATGGATGGCCGCCTGCAAAATATTGTTCACATAATGCGAATGCTTGAACTCGACAGTAAAGCCTATTTCTTTGAGCATGCCTCTTATTTGTCGTGAAGCAACCTTTTCGGTCTGTTCCGCAAACCAGTCGGCATAGCGTCGGGCCATGCGATCAAAGCGCTTCTGCCAACGACTGAAGAAGCTAGACAACACTCTCTCCATTTCCGAAGAAGCGGACCTGTCCGCCGCCATTTCCCTAGGCAAAAATTCTTCTTCACGTTCGCTATAAACCTGCGATATTTCTCGTAACAATTCGGCATTCATGCGCCTTACAGGCCCGAGCAAATAGGCCTGATACTGTCGCCTCAGAGCGTCGGAAGGGCGAACTGTCGGCCCCCTCATAAGGTACGCCCAAGCCCTACGGGTGCTGTTTTTTGTGCTTCTTTCATCGCACTCATATTTTCAGGACTTTCATCATCATCATCATCTTCAAAACCTACTTCCGCTCCGGCCTCCATTTCTTCCCGATCAACCTTTATACCGTCCACTAGTCCCACCAGATATTCATCCGGATTAGCTTCCACCGTGGCCTGCGCCCCGGAGGCGGTGACAATTTCAGCCATGACCAGGGCCGCCAACGTATCGGTGTTAGCCTTACGGATGCCGCTTTCAATCTGTCGATCTTCTCCCCCCAACTCCCGGAAATTAAACCCGAATCCTGGTTCTATTTTCCCGACTACATGCAATTGCACGCAATCCAGAGCGCGGGCAACACCGCTGTACAGCATCTTCTCTTGCTGACTGGCGATGTGATCATAATAATTGCGGATATCGCTCTCGCCCGTGGCGTTGAACCCCGCCGGAGATATGGCCAACAGCTTCACCGCCGGTGTGCGGTTGATCGCCGCAATCATTTCCAGGCTCTGCCTCACAATATCGGTTACCCCTCCTAGGGGCGTTTCCAGCTTTACAATATCCTCGTTTTCCCGGTCGATGACCGCTATGCCGTCATTGCTGCGGTTTCGGGCCATAAGCCCGATACGCTTGTCTATTTCCGCCGCCCCCCCAGGCTGAGCGATGGTATTCCAAATGTCAGTCTTGAAAACCATGTCGCTGAATTTGGTCAACATTCTTTGCGAGGCCGTTCGGCATTCTTGAAAATGCATCACATAATCCCAAAGAATCTGGGCGTGAGGGACGCCAAAAAAATTATAAGATGGCCGTAGTAAAATCGGCACATCCCCAGTGCTGATCTTGATAAAGCGACTGGCATGTATTTCTCGTCCGAGCACCCACCATGAACCAGGCTCAAAATATTCTCTGGACAGAGGATTGGTACTGTTGAAATGCCCTGGGGAGACATTCACCGGCTCGATAACGGTGAATCCGCGAAGCCTTCCCGGCCCCAGTTCCCCTGATTTATTACTGATATCCAAAGGCTTTTTCAGCATTTCGGGATCATTTACCCCTGTGTCGATAAATATCAGGCATCCACCAAAATACTGCGTCAACGACACTGCGCGATGAAACACATCACGCAGTTTAAATTTCTTGATCGCACCTTTTACACTGATCAAGATATCGTCATTGCCTGCATCTCCGTCCTTGCTATCACTCGATAAGTCTATCCATTCCCGAGTCATGTCATCTGCAACGGTTTCAACACAGGCCGAAACCAAGCCATTCTGACACAACCTGGACAATGTCCCGTAACCGAGAAAGGAACCGCCCCCCAAACCTTGGCCCATTTCAAATGCATGCTGGATCAATGAATAAAAACCGCAACCCTCAAGGGCTGAATCCATTGCCAAACTCAGATTTTCGGCCTCGCTTGCCGGCAGCCCCAAACTCTTTGGCGGGCCGTATTGTTCCCGGATTTGGGCCGGAGTGGGTATTTCCCGCCCAGTAGGCAAGTAACCTAAGTTGTCCGCTATATGCCTTACTTGCATGACGGCACCATGACCCACCTCTTTCCTCGCGCTTCTCCCGGTGGTGTTTTTTCTTTTCTTCCTCATCTCCGAATCCCGCGCTGTCTGTTTGCCGGATGCACACGCAGTCCCGGCCGGGAAGATAACCTGCGTATTGCCTGGGTGGCCGCGTCCACTTGGTCATCATGGGCCGCAGCCGGAAACTGAAGCAATTCGGCCTCGAAATCCGGCACCCATGATGCCACTTGAGGGTGCGGGATATACACGTTCCCAGATTCAAATAGGGGGGTCACCGCATGGGCGCGGGCGGACTTGCTACCGTCCGGGGTTATCGGAATGATGCCAGGCACCACATGCCGCAAGCTATCGATGACCGCCGGCCCGTTAGCCGCATCTTCCACCAGCTTCTCCGTGGCCTGTGGCCATTTCACCGCTAGCTCGCGGAACGCCTGAAGAGTGGCCGTAAAGCCCATACGCCTCCGAATTTGATCCAGTAGGTACAAGTCTGCCCCCTTCTTTCCCCATGCCTGCCCGGTCACAAAGTCCGAGTCTTCATTCCCTTTGAAGGTCATGTCCCAGGACAAGAGCATCTTGTCGAAACGTGCGGGCAGTCCGGTCGGCAGCCAGTAACGCACCCACTCTTTACGAAAGATCGCCCCGCCGTCTGGCGCAGGCCTTTGTTGGTACAGAGCCGCCCAATCCCTGGAGCCAAGGGCTGCCTTGATGGCCTGCAACTGAGAAAGTGGGTATCTTTCAGGATGCAGGGCCTCTCCGATTCCACGATGGATCTCGTCTCTCTCGGCAATGGCTGGATAGTTTATGCAACGCCAGACATCACCCTCGCCACTTCTTTCCGCCTCCAGCAGTCTCCCGGCAAGATCGTCCATATGCCAGCGGGTCTGGATCAGCAGGATTCCTCCTCCTGGGGCCAGGCGGGTATACAGTGTGGACGTGTACCAATCCCAGACCTTTTCTCTGATTGTGGGGCTGTCCGCTTCAGCCCGATCCTTGATTGGGTCATCTATAATCAGGATATCCCCACCCATACCTGTGATGCCGCCTCCCACGCCGGCACTGCGATAATTGCCTTCGTGGTCAATTATTTCAAAAAATTCTGAGTTGCGCAGATATCCGCCCCTGCTTGTTCCCCGTATATTCTTGTTCGCCAAGCGTACTTGGGGGAAAAGCCCCCTATACAACTCATCGTCCATGATTCGCTGTACATCCCGGTTCATACGGCTGGAGAGATCTGCGCTATATGAGGTGCTGATTATGGTCGCATCGGGATTATTCCCGAAAACATAGGCCGGGAAACGTCTTGTCGCTAACTCGCTTTTCCCGTGTCTTGGAGGCATGGAGATCATCAGGCGGGGCGACTCCCGCCGACTCACGGCCGCAAGGAATAATTCAAGTTCACAGCAGATATCTTCATGGGCCCACCCCATTTTATAGTCAGGCATAGTATGCAATACAAAGCCATACATGGAATTTCGTGCAACATGCAGCCGATAGGCTTCGGCCATAACCCCAATCGGGGGAAGATTGTGCATGTGTGACGCGAGATTCATTTTTTATCCTTACCAAATACGATTTTTGCCAGCGCGATAGTCTCTATAGGGGTCAATTTAGTCAGATCGATAGGCGTAATCGGGCTCATACTTCCATCAGAACTCGCATGATCTATTTTGCAGGTCTCCCTCCACCCCATTTGTGTCTTTGCCCAAAAAATAGCGGCAGTTATGTCTCCAGCAACGGCCTTACTGAACAAGGTTTTGCCTACCATCAGATTTGCAACTGCCCTGCCTTTGTCTATTTCTTCTCGATATAGGCCCACGAGCGTTTCTACCGACATGCCCAAATAGGCTGCCATAGACTCTTGCGGTAGCCCATATTGGCTCATAGCCATCACTTCGGACGCTTTTTTTTCATCTCGTTCAATCCTTGGCCGCCCTCTATGCCTTTTTTTATCCGTTGTATTTTTTTCTCCCATAATAACCCCATAAATTTATTCATAAAAAAATATATTTTATTATTATGTATCTGTTATTGTTGAATAATTTGACAACACCATGATTTTATGAGATAAAATATCCAAACAGCCACCATTCCAACAAAGGAGTCCTTCATGCCAGCCATTTACGAGCCTCGTGGAAAAGCTTTCGAGTACAGCCCTTTAGCCCTAAATCTTTACAAGGGCTGCGCCCACGCCTGCGCTTATTGCTTCGCTCCCAGCGCTACATTTACCGAAAGGGCCAAATTCAGCCAAAAAAGCTACATTCGCCCACGGCCCGGAATTCTTGGCGAACTTGAAAAAGACGCGCAAAAATTTTCCGGCGATCAACGCGAAATTTTGCTGAGCTTCACAAGCGATCCCTACCAACCCTGCGAGGAAAAGCATGGCATTACCCGCAAAGCTCTGGAGATTTTGAAGGCCAACAGCCTGCGCCCGACCATTCTCACCAAGGCGGGCGTCCTGGCCCAGCGGGACTTTGACATCCTGTCCACCATCCCAGGTGCAGCCTTTGCGGTTACTCTTACCTCCGACAGCGAAGTCGAGTCCGCCGAGTGGGAGCCGCAGGCCGGCAAGCCTTGTGAACGCATCGACAGCCTTAAAAAAGCGCACGAAGCCGGGATAAAGACTTGGGTCAGCTTTGAGCCGGTCATCAACCCAGACGCTGCCTTGCGCCTGGTTGAGCAGATCTACCCGTTTGTGGATCTGTTTAAGGTTGGCAAGTTGAACTACCATGCGCACTCCAAAACCATTGACTGGCCCGCCTTCCGCGAAAGCATCACTACCTTGTTGGATAAAATCGGCAAGCCGTATATCATCAAGAAAGATCTTCTGGCCGCGAAATGACCGCAGCATAGTGGGTCATCTGCCCCCCATGTCCTCCGGACCATGTCCGCCACCACTCCAAGCCCATGCCGCAAGCATGGGCTTTTCCTTCGATTATCTCCCGGCAGATATCCCAATACGCTTCCACCACGCCCTTGTTGCCGTAGCGTTCGACAAATTTTGCCAGTCGTTTTACCTTCCAGGCACCACCCAACATCAAGAAATGTTTAAGTCCGTCATTGACCACAAGGCCCCACTTATCCGGCATCTTTTCCGCCTGAGAAAAAACGGCGTCCACAACCGGCCATGGATCGCCATAGGGATCAATGTCCACGAAATTTATGGGGATATGAAATCCGACTCCGGCAGCGATTATCTTTTCTGAGTCACCTTCATAAACCGCCCACTCTGGACGCTGTTCAGCCAAAGCGCTCGCCTTGTCCTGGTTCTTCTCCAAGACCGTACCGGGTATACCGCGATAACAGTCGTTATACATGGCCCCGCTTCCCCCATGAGTCTCGAGAATGGCTACCGGCTGGATCTTCCTCATAAGTTCCTGTCTGACATATGTCTTGAGCGCGCGCGATCCGTTATCCTTTTTTCCCACGGTACGCCTCGCATATTTTTTTCACGGCTTCCGCCCGATTCATTTCTCCAGTAGCGGCAAGGGTTTCTTCAAATATCTTTAATATTTCCACCGGGAGAACTACGCGCACAGAGGGGCCATTCCTGGCTATGCGTCCAATGCTGGATTCTGCCCCACCCCCCGGCATCTCTTGCGTTATGCGAAAGACTTCGGATAATTCGGCTGGATCAAATCCGGTAATGGCCAAGTCTATCTCTTCCAGCTTGAGCGCTTCCATTTCGTCAGCCAAGAGATTGAAGTCCCATTGCGCAAATGTTGAACTTTTGTTTGCGGCGATACGTAATGCCTGTATCTGAGGTTCAGAAAGGCCATCAACTTCAATGGCCGGAACTTCCTTCATGCCCAGGAGTTGTGCTGCCTTTAGACGCAAGTGGCCATCAATCAAATTGCCGTCTTTTTTAAGCAAGACCGGAACCTGAAACCCGAATGCATTTATAGTTTCCGCCATTCGCTCAACAGATGTGTCGTGTATGCGCGGATTTTTCCCATATGGGATAATTTTATTTATTTTCCAGGATACAATTTTTAACATTTTTATAATCCCGTTTTATTGCTCTCTATTCGCTCCCCTCACACCACAAGCCCCCCGAAAGAGGCATCAAACCCGGCAACCTGTCTCAGTTGCCATTCGCCATACGTCACACGATATATCGGGCCTGCGGAGCATCTTCCGACCTGTCCACATCCCCGTAGGGCGTAACCGGCAGTCGTCACCGGGAACCTTTGCCTGTGTGTGTAACCGCGCCCGTTTATCCTTTACGCCCTGGCATGGGCCGATAGGCGGCCGGGGGGAACGCCGCCGTGTGACTTAAAATACCTTCTAATTTTCCCGCCCCTCGCCTTCCCCCAGCCTGCGCCGGATACGCGCTTCCAGGGCAGCGGCGATAGCCTCATACAGTCGCCCAACCAGTTCCAGGCCGCCCCAGCCGACGAGGAAGAAGAGGGTGTAATGCATTTGCTCCGGGGTATAGTGCTGCACCAGCGGGCAGACCATGTTGGCCGTAATCGCCCCGCCGGTGAGTTCTACGATTGTCTTGCGTACCGGCTGTTTTTTGCGCCCGGCATGCATCAGTGCCCCGCCTGCGCCGTACAGAGTTGCGGGGAGCAGGAGCCAGGCGAGAATGCGGTCCAAAATCTCTGTTGCACTGTCCATCACTTTTCTTTCCCCATGGCTTTATCCCCTTGTTCCCTTTGCAACCGTAGGTGACTATGTTAAAATGAACGCTATAACGACAGTCGCACCAGCGAGGATTGCTACTATGGCCACAATCAAATTCCCGTCATCGGAGTCAATCCGTACCGATAAACCCCGGGGGCTTGCCTTTATATTCAGGCTGTTGCTTGCCTTCCCCGCAGGGCTGCTGCTCGGAATATTGCTCCCGGTCCTTATGTCCAGCTTTTTCCTCTGTGCCGGAATGGGGGGATTGATATCTAAGCTCATGGGTACGCAGCCTTTTTCACTTCGTCTTGTGGCCAGTCCAAACCGTTCTCTCGATAGCGACCCCTGATTCCTCAACTTCCTTCACCCACACCCTCAAGGCCGCCCGGTCCGCGTTGACTTCACCGCCCCAGACCAGCAGCCGCGCCGTCCAGTCCGCCAGTGTGCGCGTTGTCATCGCCCTGGGGGGCTCTGGCAGTGGCTTGTGGACCATCAGCGCCGCTGGCGGAAGAATCACATGCGCCACCGGCACAGTCGCCGCTTCTGGACACCTGGCTGTACAGCCGGCACAAAAGATCAGTAACGCCGGCAGGCAGAGCAGCGTCAAAGCCTGCATCGTCCTGCACAGCGCGCATGGCCTCGGCCGCCTCGTGCGCGGCCCTGTAAAGATCGGCACGTACTTCCTCCCTGGCCGCAAGGGCCTTGTCCATAGCAGCCGCATCCGCGGCCATGATGCTTACGGTTTGCCTTGCCTGCGCAAGTTGGTCCGCAACGCGCAGCGCCTCAAGTTCGGCCACCCGGATCTCAAGCGGCGGGACATACCAGCGGTAAGCGACATATCCGCCAATGAGCATGGTGGAGCACAGGGCGATCCCCCAAATGACGGCGACGAGTTTTGTGTTCACTGCCTCATCTCCCGGCAACAGCGCTCGAAGGCTCGCCGGATCTTGTTGTCGTAGTTGTTTTCCGCGTATCCCGGCCCGTTGTAGCGCCGGGCGAATCCAGTCCAATCCTGTCCCTTGAGCAACAGCACCAGACCTTCGTTGATCATGAACGTACAGAAGGCATCCAACTGCCTTATTTCGCTCTCTTTCATGGCTGCCACAAAGGCGTGAACATCGGCAAAGCCGCAGGAGCGATGATTGAACCCCATAATCTGGAACAGCCCCCAGGAGGCGGAGGCGAGGGCCGCTTCTTCATGGATGGCGATGGCCGCGTTCAAGGTCTCCCATCGCACACCGGAAAGAGCCCCGGCCCTGGCGATGGCATCAGCCGAAGCCCCGCGTTTTTTCAATTCGCGCAGAAAAATGTGCTTTTCAAAACGAATCACGGGCCGCCCGTCCGCAAGAAAGCCGCTGCCGGACGATTCGACATCGACAACCGCTTTCACGGCACAGGGGGGGAGGGACAGCCGCTTGGCGGCATGGGAGATATCGGAGAAGGAAAGGGGCATAATTCACCTCGCGGGGTTATGCCCTAATTATGTCAAGCTTTTTTTTATATTTTCAAGAAGATTCACCGCATTTGCGGAGATTATGGGGAGGGGGGAAGGTTTGCGGGCATAACATGCTTAAAATATTTATAAAAAATAATTTGGGAAAATATAAAAATCCGCTTGACTTTCGCGCGTGACGCGCGTATGTTTAAATCAACGACGCAACGGAATAACCCGCAATCGAAAAAAGGAGAAGCACCATGACCCTGTACGTCTTTGAAAACGCCGAAGTGGACCACAACAACCCCGCCCCCATCGTTGCCGTAATAACCGGCAACGACAACGCCGCTTGCGAAGCGCTGTACGCGGAAGTATACGGATTTAACGATTACATGTGCGCCTATGCCACCGGCAATGGCGAACTGTATGAAACTGAGAACACCGTATACCTGCAAGCCCCATAAAAAAAGACCCATCGGGTAAGGACGGGTCTTTCTGGCCTACGGCCATAACGCTAATCGCGTTGTTTCAATCCACGCCACTGCGGGCGACGGTTTAAACATACCGCCGCCCGCCAAAAAAGTCCACAGGTAAGACATGAAAAAGCGTATGGGTCGACCCCTGCAGGCCCCGGCCAGCGATAATATCCTGGCCCGCCTGCGCCGGGAGCGGGGTTGGAGCCAGGAACAGGCCGCAGCTGCCTTGGGCCTGAGCCGCCAGCAGATATCAAAGCTGGAACGCGGCATTCACCCCATACAGGGCGCAGTGCTGATCCTGGCAAAATCACTGCTGACAGGACAAGAATATGGTGAAACGTAACTGGGACGCCGTTGATTTCTCCCGCCCCTACAAGGAAATCGCCGCAGAGCTTGGGTGCACTGTGGCAGCTGTCAGTCTTCAGGCGAATAAAAGGGGGACAGGGATAAGAAAACGGCGCATAGAAAAATGGGACACTGTTGACTTCTCCCGCCCCTACCAGGATATTGCGGATGAACTGCAGTGCACCGCGTCCGCTGTCAGCCATCAGGCGAAAAAAAGGGGGATACAAAAATTAATCCGCGCACGCCAACCGGAAATCTCCCCCGCTGAATGGGATGCTGTAGATTTTTCACAGCCATATAGCGATATCGTTGCGCAGACTGGTGCCACTATCGCAACAGTCAACGCGCAAGCCCGGAAAAGGGGAATACGGAAACGGCGCAAGGCGGCAAGGACAAATTTACCAGAAAAACACTGGGACGCCGTTGATTTTTCCCGCCCCTACGGCGAAATAGCGGCTGAACTAGGGTGCACTGCGGAGATAGTTTCAAGCCATGCTATAAAAAGGGGAATAAGAAAACGGCGCAAGGTGCCAAGAACGGTTACGCCTATAGAAAAATGGGACGCCGTTGATTTCTCCCGCCCCTACAAGGAAATCGCCGCAGAGCTTGGGTGCACCGTGGCGACTGTACGCTTTCAGGCGAAAAAAAGGGGGATACGCAAGTGCCCCCAAAAAAACAACGAGGCAGGCGAATGACCTCACAAAACCTTCGCCCCCGCATCTGCCGCCCGGACAAAGGCGGCTGCGGGCGGCCCTTCATGGGCGGCCCGCGCGCATGGTTTTGCCCTTACTGCCGGGAGGAACGCAGGCGCGCTGCCGGCCGCAGGCATCTGCGGAGAAAGCGCCAAGGTCTGGCCAGGACAATAGGCGAACCCGACATTTGCCCCATCTGCGGGCGCGAGTATGAAGTAAAAGGCGGAAACCAGCGCTATTGTCCGGAATGCGCCCCTTGCGTGATCCTGGAAAATGACGCGGAGCAAGGCCTGGAGTGGTACATGGCAAACCGGGAAGAAATCAACCCGGCGCGCAACAGCCGCCGCGCCCAGAAAACGCCCAGACTAACCCCCTGCCCCGTTCCCGGATGCGGCAAAGAGTTTGTAAAGCATGGCCCGGCCATAGTCTGCCCGGACTGCCGCCCGGAATGGCGCAAAAAGCGCCAGAGGGAATACGATCAGGCACGGCGGCATCCGGTGCCGGAGAAAACACCGTCGAGGCCTAATGCCGACACGCCTCACCCTCAAAGGGCCCCGTGAATTCTTCCGGCGCCTGCTTCGAGTAGATATCCCCGCACTTCGGGCACTGCCGCCGCCTGAAGGCATACCCCCGGCCGTCGACGTACACATCTTTATCGGACGACAGCCTGCGCCGCTTGCACTTGGGGCACAGAGTCAGGCGGTGGGGAACTTTGCTGCCCACTACCGCCCCCTTGATCTCCATGTCCACGGTGCCACGGGCTTACTCGCCCCATCCAAGTCCCGCCACAACCCCCGCCTAGCCCGCGCTGCCGCCTTTTCCTTGTCTTTCCACGCCGCACACTGCGGGATCTTGCAATACCGCGTATAAACCCATGCCAACCCGGCATCAAGCAGCGCGTCTTGAGCCGTGCTTTCGCCTATGGCCAGCACAGCCACAGTGCGCCCGTAGCGGTCCGTGTCATACGGTTGCACGTCCACGATCTTGAACAGCGCCAGATCGCTCACAAACCCCGTAGCGGCCTGACCGTATGGCTGCCTGGACTCCGGGCAGTCAACACCGTACAGCCGCACCTTGATGCGCTTGCCGCCCTTGATGGGCTCCACGTGCACGGTATCACCGTCAGACACATGCACCACACGGGCAGGCCAGGCCAGGGCGGCATGCGTCCATCCAAAAACCATAAAAACACACAGGCCGATCAGATATCGCCGCATATATTTGCTCCTTGCTTCATGTCCCCTTCAAAGTTCCGCTGTATCAGTGATACCATATCAACCAGCTCCCTACGGAATCCTTCAGGGTCTCCCTCATAGGCCGCCCTAGCCGCCTCTCCCAACTCTTCAGCCAAGAGGGCCAGAAGTTTGAACCGGCAGTCGGTGAAGTCAGGATGCTTGTCTCTTGCACGGATGGTGTTGCTCTGCACTGTCAGGAAAAAATCCAGGCGCATACCGAAAGGGTGATCATGTCTTATTTCTTCCGGCTGATTACTGATGGTCATTCTTCATCCTCCTGTGCCCAGCCGAAGATCTCCGACAATGGCACCACATATGCATTTTTCAGATAGGCCTCTATCTCTTCCCATGCCGCAATCCAGCCATAAGCCACAACGCAGGCATACCCTTGCTTTTCCAGGGCGCGCAACATGCGCCGCTGGCTATCGGAAACGGTTCCCCATGCGGCCTTGAGTTCGATGTACAAGCCATGAAACGGGTTCCGAGGAACCGGCAGGAACAGATCCGGAACTCCGGCCTTGACTCCTTCGGCCTTGAGTTTTGCGGCTACAGCCACATGACGGTGCCCGCCGTTTGGAACCGCGTACAGGAGGGTCAACTCCGGATACTGGTTCTCCATTTCCCGACAGCGGGCGACAAGAGCTACCTGTTCCTCATGCTCGTATCGCCGTTTTTCGGTCCTGGCTTGACGCCTTTGCGCTCTTTTGCCCATGGCATCGCACACGTCGTCAATGCCTTTGCGGGCATAGTGCGCGACAAGATCTGCTTCGGTCCATTTTATGACCATTGCACCTCCGGACATTTCCAGCATGGGCAATATTTACAACAACCCCGGCTGCCCATTGTCGGCCCAGGGATGATCTTGTTCATATTCTTCCCGTTCCGCCTGTGCAAAAACAGCATCACTGGACTCTTCGAAGCGCTGGTATCGACGCCGGAAGATGAGGCTATCCCTCCCCACCCCCGAACTGCGCCCTTTGGCCACGATAAACTTCACCGGCTCGTCCGGATGCCATGTTCTTTTCCTGGCCTGATGTAAAAAAATCACGATATCCGCGTCTTGCTCTATGGCTCCAGACTCTCGAAGGTCGGACAGGATTGGATCCCGGCCGGATTCCTCTCCTTTCCGGTTGAGTTGGGCCAAAAGCAGCACCGGAACCCCTAACGTCTTGGCCAGCAGTTTCAATCCCCGGGTCATGGACGCTACCTGTTGCTCGCGTTGGGCCTTACGATCATCCGGCGTCATGAGTTGCAGATAATCCACGACTACGAGCCCAAGATTTTTATCCTGACGCTGAACGAGTCGCGTTCTTCGGCGGACCTCCGCAACGGATATTTTCGGGTCGTCCACGATATACAGCGGTCTTCCGCGTAACCCGGCAAGGGATTTTTGCGCTCTGGCTTTTTCCTGGTCGTTCAACCCATATCGAAAAGAGCCAAGGTCAAGGCCTTCCGCGTTCGACACCAGCCTCTCAAGCAGTTGCTCCCGGCCCATCTCCAGCGAAAAAAATACTGCCTCTTTGCCGGAGCAGGCCACAGACCACGCCCAATTCAGGGCAAAAGCTGATTTTCCTACTGACGGCCTGGCAGCGAGGATGGTCAATTCTCCAGGCAGAACCCCCCCTCGCAAAATTGCGTTCAAACTGTTCCATGGAGCCCTCACCGGCCGAGTTTGCTTTTCCGCTGCAAGCAAGGGAAGGTAGGCGTCTATGGCCGCATCCAGGCTTGTATCATCAGCCACATCCAGCGATTCAAGCTTTCTGGCCGCCGTGTATAGCAGTTCGGCAGCGATGCCGGCGTCAGTGCCGAAATTGCGCATCATCTCCATTGCGCCGCCAGCGTCAACGTATGCTGATTCCTTCGCCCATTCCGCCGCGATCATCCTCGCCGCCTGCATCACTGACGCCTCGGTGATCAGGTTGGCGGCACCTGTGGTGAGCTTTGCGAGATAGGCCTGATGAACCGGCAGTTTTCCATCCGGCGAGTTCCTGTGCATGTATTCAGCGCATGAAACAAGATTCACATCTCCACCTTCGGCCACAATCCCACGCGCGGCGTTCATGATCGCCCTTGCATCCGGGTTTATAAAATATTCCGGCGGGCACACGGCCAGAACGTCTGCGGCCAGGTACGGCTTGCGCCTTGACCCGGCAGTGAAAGCCAGGATGCTCCCGGCAAGTTGCAATTCCAGCGAAACACGATTTTCGTTGCGCTGGCATATCGCTTCATCTTCCGGCGAAAGGTTCGGCTTTTTCGCTGTTCTCATGCACTCGTCCTCCGGTCGAGGTACCTGCCGTCAATGACCTTGGCGTAATTTTCCGGCCTGATAAGCCACTCCAGGTCGGCAAGGAACGGCTTGCCCCTACCGCCCGTTACCTGGCCCAGCAAAAAGGGCGATGCCCGAACCCTGGCGAAGTACTCCCTCCACCACGTCAGCAAATCTTGCAATTCGTGCGCTTGGCCCTTTTCTCGCAATCGCTCCCAGGTCTCGCGCCATCGAGCCTTGAGCAAGACTTGCCGGTTTTTGCCCCACGTGACGGTTCGTGGGAGTTGAGGCAACGCTTCGTGGTACATCTCCCGGATTCCGTCATGCGGGCATGGAGGCGGCGACGGCTTGCCGTCGGCAAAAGAACCGTCAGGTTCTTTACTTCCAACTTCCAACTTCCAACTTCCAACTTCCCCCGTTGGTATGGATACGGTCTTCATACCGTCTGCATAGGGTATCGATAGGGTATCACCATCATGAACACTTACGCCGTAAACCTCTGGATAGTGTATGCAAATGGCTCTTGCTATGATTGGGGAGGGTATCGCCGGAGCAAGTTCCATGAGTCCGGCCATGATCTTTGGGCTGGTCTTGCACTGGTGCTTGATAAAATTGCACAGGAAGATAAGGCTATGGTCATGGTCGCATACAACTTTCCCGGACTGTTCAAATTCGGAGAGGATTTTATCCAACTCCCCTACGGTTAGGCCCGTTTCAAAGCTGATCTTTTTCCGGGTAGCTTCCAGTATGCCGAGATTGTTCGTGTAGGGGCTGGTGAACAGATAAAGATAGAGAAGCTTGGCCTTGGCGTCCAACTCCTCAATATATGGGTCGTGCCAAAAAGACATTCGAACGGTGCGATATTCAGCCATGCTCTTTACCTTCTATCATCCTGAGTGCGTTAATACAGGTGTTGATTTCAATATCCAGAAGAGCCACCGGCAACCCGGCATCGAGGGCGACAAGGCGATGTTTCAGGAGCCGGCCAATAGTGCCAAGCAAGTACCGGATTTTTTCGTCTTTATTCACAGGTTTTCCTTGATGGAGGCGCATCAAAACCCCAACACCGGATCCGGCTGCCTTTTGTCCACGCAGCCAAAGCCATCTCTCAAGACCGCCTCGCCGCATGCAAATGGGCACTCCATAGCCGTTGTAATCTTTGCCCTTGGGGCACTCGGCGGACGTAGCTTCCTGCGCTCTTCTTCCGCTTGTCGTTTTCGTTCTCGCCTACATTGGATGGAGCATGTTTTCTGGCTCGAATAGCGCGAGGAAAACGGCCTCCCGCACCACTGGCACGTGGACCAAGTGCCCAGAGCCGGGCCTTTTTCTATTTCCTCCACGCGCCGCAGCAACTCATTCAGATCCGGTCCTTCGGGTTGCGATCTCTCTTTGATCTTGCCCGCCTTTATGGCGCTATCCTCACGCACCAGGCGGGCGCGCTCTCGGCGGCAGTCCAGGCTGCAATATAGCTGCCCGCGTTTCAGGTATTTGCATGCAAAGGGTTTGGAGCAGACAGGGCAAATGCCACGCGTGTAGATCATTGCACAACGCTCCTTTCCGCAATACGCTCAGTCGCACCCCCATATCTGAACAGCGGCATCCCCATCCGCGCGGACCACAGTTCTTCCGGCCTTGTTTCCACATAGTTTGCGGCAACCAGCGCCCGGGCCAGCGGCGGACAGACCGAGTTGCCGATCATTGCCACTTGCGCGTCTTTCGGCACCTTTTTACCCCCGGCCATGTCGATGATGTATGTATCGGGAAAACCCTGCGCCCGGAGCAGTTCCCTGGGTGTCAGCATGCGCATGCCGATGTCCGCGATGGCGTATATTTCACCGGCAACCGCCACTGAGACCAGTCCGAAACGGGGTTTCGTGGTTACTGTGTGCAAGGGTTCTTCAAGACGTGGGTCTTGGTCGCTGCCGTTGTACTTCACCAAAAAAGCGCTGTTCAGGGAAAAGTGATCTTTTGACGTGCAGGTATCCAGCGGCGCACCCAGGGGATAGCCTGCGGCCGTTTTCCCGTTGTATTTCCCCAGGAAGGCCGCCACCAGAGCAAAGCGGTTTGCCGTGGTCTGCGTGGGCAGTTGCCCGGTCAAGGGGCGGGCGCGGCAGTCGTTGTCACCCTTGGGGCCGTAGTAGCTTGTCAAGATGGGGGCGATCAGGGCACGATGATTTTCCGGTAATACCGTGCCCAGGGGGATGGAAGCCGAAACAGGCTTAGCACTGTATTTGGGGCCGCCAGCCCCCACCAGAAAAGGAGTGACCAGGGAATGGTGATCGATGGTCGTAATTGTCCCTATCGGGGAGCGACAATCCTGCCCCGTAACGCCGCTGTAGTGTTTTGCCAGGAAGGCGGCGGTCGCATCCGCGCTATTGACGATGAACGGATCCGCCGCATCCAGCACATAGCGCTGAAGGCCCTTGAAAATGCGGTGCATGGTGTTATCTGCCAGCGGCCGCACGGCGCGCAGCCCGTATTGTTCCCATATCTCCCGGGAACTGGCAAAAATTGACGGGCAGGGCAAGGACCAGTCGATGATCTCCGCCGCCGTGCGCCATGGAAGAAGCCTGCCGGAAAGTACTTCCGGACTGTCCGGCGCGCCGTGCGTCGGTGTCGGCCAGACGATTGGGAGGCCGTCGTTGCGGGCGATCAGTAGCAGGCGCTTGCGTGTTGTGGGCGCGCCGTAATCGCAGGCAACCAGTTCCCGCCACTGCACCCTGTAGCCGCGGCGGCGGATGGCGTTGACAAAGGCGCGGAAATTTTCCCCTTTCGCATGTTCGATGGGTACGCCGTTGCAATCGCACGGCCCCCAGTCCAGGAATTCTTCCACATTTTCCAGGATCAGGACGCGCGGCTTCAGGGCCGGAATCCACTTGGTACTGATCACCATGGCCAGATCGCGGCGCCTTTCATCGCGCCGGGGCGGGCCGCCCTTGGCCTTTGAGTGGTGCGTGCAATCCGGGGATGCCCATAGCAGATCAGCGGGGTAGCCACAGCCCACCCATGACGGATCCACGGACCAGACATCCTGGCACCAGTGTTCCGTATCCGGATGGTTGGCGGCATGAATGGCCACGGCCTGCGGGCTATGATTTACCGCCGCGTCCGGATGCCTGCCCAGGGCTTCAAAGATGCCCTGCGATGCTCCGCCGCCGCCGGCAAAGAGATCTACGATGATGCCCATAGTTCACCTTCCTGCCGCTTCAACGTCATGGCACAAAAACGTTTCCGTACCGCCGAACACGGACACCGCCACATACCAGCGCCCGTCAACGCCACGGTATGGTGGCGCTGCGATAAAACCGCCCGTGCAGCGCATCGGGATGCCGTCAATGCAATCACCGAAGTGGACGCGCACACGCTGTTTGACGCGCAATGCCGGGGCGGGATCATCTTCAAAAATCTCCCGGCCGGACAACAGGCGGGAAACTAGGCCCCCGACTGCGGCATACGGCAAAAAGGTATACTTGCCCGCCGGGCTGTACCACTTGCCGTCGATACGCACCCGGAATTCGTTGTCAGCGCTGCTTTTATCCGGCCACAAACGGGCGTCGAAAAGTTCCAGCGTGATGTTTTTGCCATCCGTGGAGAGCAAAATATGGTGCGTTTTTTGTCGTTGTTCTGCCATGATCAGCCTGCAAAATCAGATGCGTTGAAATTCAATAACCCAGACGTAGGGGTTATCATCCCAGGTACGGCCTGGGTGTTTGCCGTTTAGCGCAACAAAGCGCTCCATCACGTCACCTTGGGCACGGTGCCACGCTGCCAGCTTCATCAGCGCGAGATTGGGATACTTGCCCCCGTCGGCATCATGAATGGCTATGCGGTTCATAATCACACCAGCTCCGTCAACATCACCCGATTTACGCCTATGCGCTTCAGCGCCAAAGCGCAGTATTCCGGATTCAGTTCCACGCCCAGCCACTTCCGGCCAAGCTGGCGCGCTACCATGCCCGTAGTCCCGCTGCCCATGAAGGGATCAAGAACCGTGTCACCATGGCGGGAACCTGCCAGGATGCAGGTTTCCGCCAACTTTGGCGGGAACGTGGCAAAGTGGGCGCCAGGGCAGGGGAAAGTGGGGATGGTCCAGACCGTGCGCTTGTTGCGGGTATAGGTTTCATTCAGGGTATCGCCAGGAATGGCGTTTTCCACATGCACGGTATTATCAAAGCTCTGTCCGCTGGTGTACTTACCGCCGCCCCTGAAGGCCTTCCGGTTACGTGGCTGAGCGCCAGCTCTTTCCGGCCTATGCTGGCTGTACGCCTGGCCGGGGCGGTCCGGTTCATCCACTTCACGCGCAAAAGACAGGGCCTGGGCGCTTTGCATGCGCGGGCGGCTACCAGTGTGCGGCGCTTGCCCCGGCGCGGAGTAGCCCGGGCCCGTGGCGTCATGTTCGCACAAGGCCGCCACCGGTTCGCGTATGGCTTCCGCATCATAGAAATACCTGGGCCGTTTGCCGAACAAAAACAGATATTCATGCGCCCGCGTGGGGCGATCCTTGCAGGATTCCGGCATGGGATTGGGCTTGTGCCATATTATATCCGCGCGCAAGATCCATCCGTCATCCTGAAGAGCCAGGGCCAGACGCCAGGGAAGACCGAGAAGATTTTTTGCCGGCAGGGGCCGCTTGACTTTGATTGCCTTGTTGGTGGAATCAAGCCGGACATTGCCGTTGAACCCCTTGCCCTGCTGGCAAAGATAGGTATCGCCGTAGTTCATCCACAGAGTGCCGTCATTCTTCAGTACGCGGTACACTTCACGGAACACAGACAGCAGGCGTTCAATATGGTCCTGCGGGGTTTCTTCAAGGCCGATCTGCCCGTCCGCGCCGTAATCGCGCAGCCCCCAATAGGGCGGACTGGTAACGCAGCACTGGACGCTTTCAGACGGCAGCGCCGAAAGCACCGCCAGGGAATCGCCCTGATATAGCGCGCCGTGCGGGCCGGTGAAGTAGGGCTTCATGGCAACGCCGCCGGGAGCTGATTGTATTCCACGCCCTGAAGGCATTCGATTTTTGTATTACCCATGACTCACCTCCGCTCTCAGCGCGTCCAGGGCGGCGCGGGATTCATTGATGCGTGACTCTATCAACTTGGCAGTTCCGATACGAGGTTCCCAAAAACTGGAATCTTTTGGGATATACTGCTCAGCGACGGCAAACGAGGATTCAAGCCGATCAATATATTGCGCCTGCGCCGCGATAATGGCGTTTAGGCGGTCTTCGATGGGGCGGGTGTTCCACTGTTGAGCAGCGTCATTGAACGCCTCTGTTTTTGTTTTTCCTCCTCCGACAACGCTTGGCGCATCGTCTAGGCAGGTGCATTGCAGCGTGGCGTAAAAACCGTGTAAATCGCCTGTGCAAGTGTTTTTGTCATAGTAAACACTCGGATTTCTCCCACAAAACGGGCATGGCTTGGGTTCGTGGCTACTCATGGCTGCCACCTCCACAAGCGCATTCCTCATCCAGCATCCCGCAGCAACCGCAGTAGCTTTCAATGGTGTCCGCCAGAGACGCGGCACAATCCGCGTGGTGGTCGCATGTATGCGTAACGGTGCAGTCGTCAGTGCTGCCGAAACCGGGGCAGGTCCGTAGTCCATGGCAACATGCTGCCGGGCTCCAGGTCCCGTGATTATCCATGGCACAACCTCCAATCGTTGTTACTCATGAAAACGCTGTGTAAAATCCGCCCCACACAAGCAACCCCTGCGCAATCGCGGTTCCTATGAGCCAGTTACGAAAATCATGCATGCCCGTGCGCGGTTTGCCATGTAGGAAAATCTCCGAAATGCCGGTAAGGGCGGCCAAGGTAATGACGATAATTTGAGGTATTCCCATACTCACGACCTCCCTCCCTCATCGCGCTCTCTGGCCCGGACAAAAACGTCCTCTGCCTCTTTTTGCATCCGCTCCAGCAGGTCATGCAGCACGGTATGGCAAGCGCCACTTTCCGCAGCGCTGACAAATTCTCCGCAGGCGATCACAAGTTGCATTATCTCGTGCCGCATATCCTCACCATCCGGCTTCCCCGAAATGGGGGATATCCGCCTTTGCAGCGGCAAGGCCATAGCGCGAAGGATGCGGAAATCGCCCGTATCTTCCATGGCGTCCATGATGAAGTGGACCGGGAGATTTTTATCCTCGTCGCCCCAAAGGCGTTCTATGTATTGGCGGGAGTGCCCCCATTTGTGGGCGAAGTGCTTGACCCCCAGAATATCCACGGTGTCTGCGAATGCCTCGCGGATCGGTTGCATATTTGCCATAACTGCGCCTTTTATATTGTTATTTTCCTGGCAAAATCCAATGTATGAAGATCCATCCTCCCACCGCCCAGGCCTATATCCACATAGCCGCCACCTCGCGCGGCCCGCTGCAAACCGTGGTCATCGTTGACCAGGTTGAGGCCCACTTCCGCAAGTACCGCCCACCCCTGGACCCGGATGAAGCTGTCCGCCAGGCGCTGCGCTCCGCCGGCCTTCGGGCGGCCATGGTCCAGCTTGCCCTGCCGTGCGCACAACCCTCTCCGCCAGATGGCAGCGAGGACAGATGACCCACGTCACCGGCTGCGCGTACATGTGCACCACCTCTCGCGGGGTGCCGCAGTCAGGGCAGGGGGTCATGGGTGGGGGAAAGCGAAGCAGGGCGCACAAAAGACGGAGAAGACAGCAGTGAACCGTCCCGCGCATATGTCTTGGGGTCCATCCAATACAAAAAGCTGTCGCCGGAGGCCTCCTCCAGGCGGCGGGCGGTATCGATACTGGCCCTACGCATCCCCTTGCGGAGCATGCTGATAAACCCAGGTGAAACCCCGGCCGCTTTGGCTATGTCGATATCTTTTTTCATGGCGCTATTATTTACCATAAGTAAACCACTGTCAACCCATAGTTACTTTACTTTTCCTTAACTGTGAGTGAAATTATAAACATGAAAGAGCGACAAATTATTTCCGCGACGTTGAAATTCTGGTTGAAAAAAAAGAACATGAAGCAAAACGCGTTGGCTGAACTCGTCGGCGTCGAACCAAGCGCTATTTCGCAGTTCATTACCAAAAAAAAGACTCCATCTTTGGAAGTAGCCGTAAAGATGGCTGATGCTTTTGACGTTTCGCTGCCGGAATTTTTTGCATGCAAGGACGATAGTGCCCCGGACCTTGTGCTGATCCAACGGGTGAAGGCCCGCCCCAGCGCCGGGACGGGAAGCCTGGAAACTGACGCGGAGCATGATGGGCTTTACGCCTTTCACGACAAATTCATAACCAGAAAAAGAGGCACCGCTGAAACAATGCGGATTTTTGCCGTGTCCGGTGACAGCATGGAGCCGACGCTCAGTGATGGCGACCTGATTATGATAAATGAAAGAGACACCGCCGTGACAACCGGCCAGATCTACCTCCTGCGCATCGACGACGAACTCATGGTAAAGCGCCTGGAAACGCGGCCAGGCACAATCGTTATTCGGTCGGATAACAAAGAATACCGGGAAATCGTCATCCACAAGGATAATGAGGCGGAAATGGAAAGCTTCCAGGTCTTCGGGCGCATGGTCTGGAGTTGTAGGGAGTATTAGCCCTTGATTCGCACTGTTGCTTTTGCCTTACTGTTTTGCCTGTTTTCCCCTCTACTCGTCCACGCTTGGCCTGCCCGTGTGGTGCATGTCTCTGACGGTGATACGGTCCACGTCGAGCCGATCCAGGGCGGAGACCGCATGAAGGTGCGCTTGTATGGCATCGACTGCCCCGAGAGTCGGCAGGATTACGGGCCGGCGGCGACAGGTCTGGTCAATGGCGCGGCGTTGTTCCGGGAGGTTGAGATCGAAGAACACGGCAAAGACCGCTACAAGCGCACCCTGGCCGTACTGCATATCGGCGACACCACGATCCAGGATATACTCTTGGAGTCCGGCCTGGCCTGGGTCTACACGCAGTATTGCAAGATTCCGCGGTGCCGGGCTTGGAAGGCCAAAGAAAAGGCGGCAGCGAAGGCGCGCAAGGGGCTGTGGAGGGAGATTGACGGACCGAGGAAGCCGGTTGCTCCGTGGGTGTGGAGGAAGAGGGCGAGATAGGGCTTGAGCAAGTCGCAAAAATAAGATAGATTTATTTCTCGTGTTGGTCCGAACTTTGCATAAATAACCTGCGAAGCATTTTAGCTAAGGAGGCAAATATGGCAAAGAGCATAGTGAGTTTAGCGAAGAAGGTAATGCTCAAAGCGAACGCAGTTGTCCCGAAATACCAATCAAATGTTTTCCTTGAGGGGTTGAATGGACTGTCCAAGAAACCTTCCGAGATCATTTTTTGTGAAGAATGCAAATCCGCCGCAAAGGAAAAACGGAATGCCAGATTGGTATGATCTACATGCGGAATTACGTGGCCAAGAGTCTCATCAAGACGCCCTGCGCCGAAAGTCGTTGCGCAAGCTTGCGCATTATACAAAACGAAATGTCATAATATATTACTCTGGCTGGCTTCAAAAAGGGAACCTGCAAGGGGTTGCTTTTGGTATAACTGATGCTGACAAAAACGGCTTCATGACAGTCGTGCACAAATTGGACAGGGCGAAAGGCCTGGACCTTGTGCTCCATACCCCTGGCGGGAATATGGCCGCCACAGAGTCCCTAATCCACTATCTACGCTCTATGTTTGGTAGCGATATTCGCGCTATAGTCCCTCAAATTGCAATGTCCGGCGGCTCAATGATCGCCTGTGCCAGCAAAGAAATAATCATGGGTGCACAATCCAATATAGGGCCTTTTGATCCGCAGATCGGAGCAACACCGTCACAAGCAATTTTGGCAGATCTTAAGCGTGCAGCTGAAGAAATGTCGGCAGACCAAAGAATGGCATATATATGGCAGCCAATAATAACTAAGTATGACTTAGGTTTTTTTGACCAGTGCGAAAACGCCAGCAAGATGGCTGACGAGGTTGTAAGGAAAAGCTTAAGGGAATGCATGTTTGTAGACGATACGGACGATGACGCCAAGGCGAAAATTGACCACATCATAAAAACACTTGGCAGCAATGCCGCGACGCATATGCATGCCCGCCATATCCACAAAGAGCGCGCAAAAGAGTTGGGTCTCAAGATAACAGATATGGAGAAAGATAATAAGCTACAAGATCTGATCCTTACTCTTCATCACTCCTGTATATTGACTTTCGAGCAAACCCCAGCCATCAAAATAATTGAAAATCATGAGGGACGTTGCCATATAGGGGTTATTGCGCCCCAAATGGTTTTCCCTTCTATTCCTCCGCCTCCCTCGGGGCAATTCTAACCTTTCCCCCATACCTTCCGCCCCTCACCCGAGGGGCTTTTTTTCGCCCGCGCCCTGCGGGCTTTTTTTATCACTCTTCGCCAATGGTTATCAAATTATGAACCAATGGCAAAATATATATTGACAAGATTAACCACGGGTGAAATGATGACATCAACAACGACACACCCCCAGGGAACACGGCCCACGGGCCAGAGTACCAGACGGCGGGCGTGTCGAAGTTACCCCGCGAAAGTACCGCGTGAAACGCTGAGTAGCCAAACCGCAGCCGAGGCAGGAGCCTGTGAGGCGGCGGTGGGAGCGAAAGGGGAAGAAGCCGGGAAGGCGGGGGAGGTTCAGAGATTTTTGTGTTCGGACTTTCGTGCGCTGGCGGGAAGCCCATCCGTGGCCCAGGCCAGACCTGCCCTAAGCCGCATTGGGAAAACGGCGGGAATTGCCGGTGAGAGCGCTTACCCGGCATGTGCGGAATGCTTGCCCTGCCACGGCAGGGGTTGAGGCATCTGTGTGGGATTGGCCCGCCAGCGTCACGAAAGTCCGAGCGGAGTTTTATTGCCCTGTAACTCAATAATCGGTGACAAAACGTCACCGGCTCAAAGATTTCAACCACTTGCCATTTGCTGGCAAGCGCCAGGAGGCAACAAGTGAAAAAGGTGTTGAAGCGAATCAAGAAGGAAGAATTGTACCATTTTGTTGATGGAGAAAGGATCGCTGGCAACTGCTCCGGCCTCGAGGGCAACTGCTCCGGCCTCGAGGGCAACTGCTCCGGCCTCAGGGGCGACTGCTCCGGCCTCAGGGGCGACTGCTCCGGCCTCGAGGGCAACTGCTCCGGCCTCGAGGGCAACTGCTCCGGCCTCAGGGGCAACTGCTCCGATAGCGATTTAACCTCCCTTGAGCGCGAAGCGGGGATAGGTATATCCCTTCTAGTACAAGAAGATGAGGAAAAACAATCCCCCCGCCGCCCGTGGGGTGCCAGGCGATTGACCGCCGATAGCCGCCGCAAGGCGTACATAGAAGGCGGCGGCGCATAGCCGGCGCAAAGCAGAACGGGCCACGCATACGCCTCCTACGTGACCGCGCTGCCGGGCGCGGACGAAATACCCGGCAAGAGGAGAAGATATGAATACGACGTCCCACTTCATCGCCGACCGGGCGCAAAGCCTGGTTTACGAGGCAATCCAGTTCCCGAGCACGGCGGAAACGGCCCTTGCCTGGCTTCATCGGGCAGTGGCTTATGCGGAAGGAAAAGGCATGACAGTCCTGGCGGATGAACTTGGCTTTGCCGTAACGCGCATCGAAGACCACTATGAGGCCCTCATGAGCCCCCTCTTTGATCACCTCGCCGCCGCGGCACAAACCATTGACGCCATGCCAGCATGGGCCGGCGAAGGGGAGGTGTAAGATGTGCTTCTCCAGATGCCCGTCCGAAGCCCCGGACGGAACTTGCGCCTTCCAGGGGCCGGGGCCCCGCACATGTGCCGTTGAAGAGGCCTTCAACGAGTCCTGTCTTACCGACATCCTTTGCCCGCTCTGCCTGGCGGAGGGCCGTGACCACAGCTACCTGTGCTACTCGGACGGCGATCTTTTGGAATGTGCTTACTGCGAGGACTCCCACGGCATGGAGTCCTGGCTGCTAGAATACTCCCGGCTCGCTGGGAGCCTGACAGACGAGCGCGACAAGTTGCGCGTCGACCGCGACGCACAAGCCGCCGAGTTGTTCAACAGCCGGACATCACTGGACAAGGCGCGCGAGGCTGCGGACCTGCTCGTGCGGGCGGTGGGGGCGGTATGAACGACGACGAAGCCCCCCTGTTGGATCCCATGGAGCGCCGACCGCTGAGTGGGAATACAGGCACCTACAAACCGGACGATGGGCCGGAAACGGAGGAATAGAAATGAATCAGGCCAACACGCTCGCTGTACGGGAAGTGCAACCGATGGCCTTCAACATCACCGACTATGCCATGCAGGCCGACAGTGTGCTGGCGCAGGTGAGCCTACTTCAAGATATCCTAAGCAAGGTAATGAAGAAAGGCGAACACTACGATGTAATCCCCAACTGCGGCACAAAGCAGGTTCTCCTGAAACCTGGAGCGGAAAAAATCCTGATGACGTTCCGCCTTACGCCCACATACCAGATTGACGAACGGCAAATGCCGAACAACCACAGAGAGTATCTTGTTGTTGCGACCCTAACCTCCATTATTACCAATCAGCTTGTCGGCCAAGGGGCAGGGTCCTGTTCCACAATGGAAAGCAAATATCGGTACCGCACCGGAGGCGGTGAAGTGACCGATGTTGATGTCCCAAAAGCATATTGGGACGCACGGGAGGACGACCCCATAGCCGCAAGCAAGATACTAAAGGAGGCTGCCAACGCCGACGGACACGAAGGCGATAAGTTCGGCGTCAAGAAAAATGAGGGAGGATTTTGGAAGATATCCACCCACGGCAGCAAGATTGAAAATGATAACCCCGCCGATTGCTATAATACGTGCCTCAAAATGGCTCAGAAGCGCGCCCTGGTGGCCGCCGTACTAACCGCCACCGCCGCCAGTGACATCTTCACTCAGGACTTGGAAGACGAGGACACTGCCTCCGGGATTAAAGGCAGGAGTGGACAGGGAAAAAGTACCCAGGCTCCTCCTGCCCAAAAGCAGCGCCAGGGCGGCAACGGTAGCGGTGATCATATCACCCCGGCCCAGATAACCCTTCTGCGCCGGGCCATGGATGAAAACAACTGGACAGACGAAATGTTTACCGAGGCCCTAAAGGAAAATATGGGTATTTCCGGCGGCATGGAGGCCCTTTCCAGGCAGCAGGCAACAGCGGCTACAGACGCTGTGCGCAAAAAGGAATGGCTACCTGAAAATTATCTGCCATCCTTCCCCGAAGACCAGTAACCACAGGAGCACGACATGGCAATTATCTGGCTGGATATTGAAACTGTACCATCTCCGAATAAACCGGACCCATCGGCGATCGCAACCCCTGCAAATTACAAAGATCCCAAAAAAATCGAGGAATACCAACTCGCAAAAGTCGATGACACCTGGCGCGAAGAGGCTCTGAACAGTGCCCGGGGGCGAGTGCTCTGTATCGGCTGGGCCGTCGGTAATAGCCCTGCGGTCTGCCGTGGGATCTGGGACAATACAGAGGCGCAACTGCTGGAATGCTTCAATGACGTTGTGCAACATACGATTTCCGACCGCAAAAGCGACGGGATCACGTGGGGCGGGTTCAACCTCCGCGAGTTTGATCTCAATTGGATCTGGCATCGGGCCGTGAAGCACGACCTTGCCGCCCTGCTTGACTTCATCCCTCGAGAGCGCTTCGCCAAGAACGTCCTTGATGTGCGCGAGCGCTGGACTGGCGGGAATCCATACGGCAAGGGGAAGCTCAAGGATATAGCCCGCTTCCTGGGCATACCAACTATGGACATGGACGGTAGCGACGTCCTCGACCTCTATGTGGCCGGTGAATTCGATAAAATAGCCTCCTACTGCAAGGCGGACGTCGAAATGACAAGGGCCATAGCCCACCGCATGGGCACAGGCAACCCTCCCGCCATAGCCAGGACCAAAGACCCCTTTGCCGCCGCTGTTTGAATAAAAAAGGAGCCTCCCCATGCACCCCCTCACCCCTGAGCAAATCGCAGAGATAACCGAAGCCATCGGCCGCGACACGCTGATCAACCTGGCCCAACACGTCACCATGGCGCGCAGAATGCACCCCACCTTTGCCACAAACCACGAAGAAGCCATGCGTGTAGTCAAATCGGAAATGCTGGAATGGGAAGCGCAAGCGCTTTTAACCGCTCGCCCGAACAAATCCATCAACCCCAACCGCAGGGACAAGGCCGACAGGGAGGGCTATCAAGTTATGGCCACTCTCGTGCGTTACATAGAACGCGAATATATCCGGCCTTGATCCCTCCCCTCCAACTTCCCGCGTCCCCGGACGTGGGGAGGAATGAGCGGAAGGCGGCATTGTTGTAGCTCAGCGCGGTAGGGCGGCAACGTATACGACGGTCATGGGCTCAAATCCCATCTACAATGGCGAAAGCGTTACTAAAGTACACAGGAACTCGCCTCCGCTCTCACAAAAGGAGAAAATGCCATGCAAAAATACAACATCGGCGACGAAGCATATATTCCAGACGGCCGCAAAGTTGCCGTAACGGGAATCGCTAAATACGGCTACTTCGTTTCCGAAACTTACGAAGACAAAGACGGTTTTTCCTTTATCGATGAAGAAAAAGACTCTTTCTACGTGCGCAACCTATACCGGGAAGTGCCAAGCCCAATAAAAGATGAACGCATTATCAATTTTGAATCCTCCATAAAGGAAAAACGCGCGGAACTACAGCAGTTGGAAAAGGATATAGCTCAACAGAAAAAAGAAATCCAATCCATCTGCACAATGTACGAACCCCTTTCGTACTTGCGTGATTTCTTCAGCGGCGACTTGAAATATGCTATCCTCTGGTCTGATTGGCATATACAAATTGGCCTTGTTCCCGAAATACTGAAGACTGATGACAAGTGCGACTGGCCAAAGGTCCGGCTCGTTTCTTTGTTCGGCAAAAATGGAAAAGACCTGGAGTGGCGTGTATCAAGATATACAGATGGGTCCGACAAGTGGTACCCCGAAAGCATTTCTTTCCATCGCACAAAAGAAGATGCGCTTGAGCATGCCAAAAAGATAGCGACAGAACGGTTCGCCTTGTTTAAAAAACGCGGCAGAGAGTGTTGTATAGTGGATGATCTCATCGAACTGGGAATTGCTATCCCTCAAGATATCATGGTGGCAAACGCGGCTTACGAAAATAAAAAGCTGCAACAAGCAAAAGTGCAGGCGGAAAAGGATCTTCTCCGCGCGCAGGAGGCATACGAAAAGGCCAAGATAAGACATGGAGGGCTGCTTGATGCGTGACAATGACTTCATGCAGCAATGGCCAGCCTTCCGCGCATGGCTCCAGGAAAACGGCTGCCAGATTCTTGAGCCGACAAACCCTTATGAGGTCGTCAGATTTACCACTCCAGACGGCATAGGCATTGTGTACCGTAAGGAGGGGGGCCGAATCTCAAAAATGACCGGCTGTTCCCAGTCCCTCTTTTGGGCATGGAAAGAGGGTCGCAAATTCGAGTTCGCCATGCGGACACCCAGAGAAAAAAGGCGCGACAAAAAACGCGATCAGCTTATCCAAAAAATAGCAAAACGTGACGGGTGGTCCTGCATGTTCTGCGGCAACACCCTCGACCGGGAGACTGCCACGATTGAGCATATTGTGGCGTTGGCTTCTCGCGGGATGGAGCATATCGCAAATATGACTCTGGCCTGTGAGGATTGCAATAAACAGGTCGGCCATATGAGCGCGCGGCAAAAGTTTGAGCATGCGCTCAAACGTCGAAGGGGAGAATAAATACGATGCTATTGACCGAAATCGAAATGACCACCCCCGAACAACGCGCCGAACTGCTGGCGCTTGCGGAGAAGGCAACGCCGAGGCCGTGGTATCCACAACATAGCGATGACCGCCTGTGCATGAGTACCTATTACATAGCCACAGAGGACATTGATGACGACCCTCGAGAAATTCACGGAAAGGTCGTTGCCGTCACATTGTATCAATCCGAGCGGTGCGCCTGCCACGATGCTGGCCGATGGGAAGAAGACGCCGCCTACATCGTCGCCGCCTGCAACCTCGCCCCCGCCCTGGCGAGGGAGGTGGAGGGGTTGCGAAAGGAAGTGGATCGTCTGAAAGGCCTTTTCGACATCGCAGACCATGCCCGCGACACGGCTGTCGATGCCGGTTCCGACCTCATGGCCGAAATCATGCGCCTCAAGGCACTTGCCCACTTCCTGGCAACGCACATAGCCAGAAACTACAATACAGACCCCCGCAACGCTGCCGACCCTTACGGGGTTGACGCAGAGGCAGTGCTCCAGTGGGCTGAGGAAGAAATGCGTAAGGAACAGGACGCCATGCGTAACGAAGGAGACGACGAATGACCTTGATCACCGCAGAAGAGCGCCAGCAATGGCGTCACGAACACCATCCTGACCAGCCCTTACGCTGTGAAATAGATAAACGCATTATTCGCCTCCTCGACGCCCTGAAAGCGGCCGAAGTCCGGCTTGTCTCTGCTTATGATGCAGAAAATAGCGCACTGGAACAGTGCGACGTGTTGCGGCATCAACTTGCCGCCGAGAGGGAGAGGGCCGAGAAAGCAGAGCGCAAAGCGGAAAGGCATCGCCACGAACGCGATTCCATCACAGAAATGTGGGACAAGGAAAATGACGATAAACTCGCTCTTCTGGAGCGTATTACAAAGGCGGAACAGGAGCGGGATGCGTTGTTGATGATTGCAGAACGCTTCGCCCCGTGTCCTTTTGTGTTGTACCTCAATTCCGACAGGAGTCTTTATAAAGAGGATTGCGCAACTTGCCAGCCGAAGAAAAAAGAGCGCTTGGCATGCCTGCTCGAATGGGCCGCGGCTAAAACCGCGAAGGGTGCCGACCATGAATAAACTTCAAAAGTACCGCAAGAAACCTGTTGTGATCGTAGCTTTTCATTACACAGGGCGCAAAGATGACTTTGAGTTGATGCGTTGGTGCGAATCCCTGAACGCCTCCCGGCAAATTGAGTTTAGCGGCGACGGCTGCACCATCAAAACCCTTGAGGGAGACATGCGCGCTGATCCGGGAGATTACATCATCTGCGGCATTAAAGGCGAACTTTATCCCTGCAAGCCGGATATTTTCAAAGCCACCTATGAAGCCGTGAGGAGCGGTGTGTGATGAAGGAACTGAAACCTTGTCCGTTCTGCGGGGGCAGCAACATAGTTGTGACCCATGAAACCGCTGATGCATCTGTTTATTGCGCCGACTGTTACGGAGAAATCAAGATTTATCGCAAGGGTGTAATTGCATCCGACCTTAATGCCAGATGGAACACCCGCCCCCTTGAAGACGCTCTCCGCACCGAAAACGCTCGTCTCACAGCTGAGATTGAGATGCTGTCCAAACGTCACGATGAGGCAACACGCCCCACCATCAGCAACATAGTTGGTATAATTTCCTCCGTCGTCTGTGACGAGACATGCCCTGTAGAAACAGGCGGCCCGGCCTGCCTGAAAGAACGTGATCGTTGCATGGCGGCCTACCAGCGAGAGGCGGAGAAAATCTATGCCAGGGCAGTGGCACCGCTTAAAGAAGAAATTGAGGCGCTGAACGCGCTGGTGGAGGCGTTGGAGTGGTGTCTTCATGGTGTAGAAAGCATTGCGTTCACGCGTTCCTATTTTGACAGAAAAGAATATTCCAAGCGCGTGAAGAAGGTCGCTTCCGCCCGCGCCCGCCTGGAGGAGGTCCGCAATGCCTAAAGCAAAGCACCCCAAGGGCATAATAGGCATTTTTACCTCACCCGAAGGAAGCGTCACGGCCACTGCTCCTGTCTTTGAGAGCCTCAGCCGATTCAATCAAGAAGTTCTCGCGGCCCGCCGCCTGGCCCTTGAGGTTGCCCGCGCTTACTGTGCTCCTGACTTTGCAAATTCCATGAGCGAGCATGACCGTGAGAAGACAATGAACGCCATGCGGGCCAATGGTTTTAAGGTAACCTATATTACCATCGGGTATGAGGATGACGACAATGCCAACGCCTGAACTGTTGCCGTGTCCGTTTTGCGGTTCGACTAGCCTTGATGCTCATCGCGGATATACCGAAATTGCGACATATCAAATATCCTGCATGAACATGGGGTGTGAGTGTAGTACGGCCCTCTGGTCGAAACCGGAAGAAGCGATAGACGCCTGGAACCGCCGCGCGCCGGGGTGGACCCGCATCGAGGATTGCCCGGAGGAATGGAAAGATGGGCGACTGTGTGTCTTGAAGTTTATCGGCAGCAGCATCCTTCTGGCCCGCTTTAAGTACTGCGAATTTTACGAGAAGGAAGTTTGGGAAGATACAACGGGCAGAGTCGTCTTTAACCCCGATTTTGTCATACCCCTGCCCGCAGGGCCGGAGAAATAGGCAAGCTATGCGCCTTCTTACACGCCAAGAAATCAGCAAAGAGTTTCGGATGCCCCTCGCATCCGTCTCTTCCCGCATGGCTGAACTTGGTGTGCATCCTTTCTCTCCGGCCAAAACCGGGCGCGGGCACCATGTGCTCTATGACGCCGACGAAATATCCCTGGCCCTGAAAAATGAACGCGAGATGCAACTCGCCAAAAGGCAAAAGCGGCAACCCCGAATCCGCCGTAAACTCCTGGCATCCGATAATATTTACAACATGCCCTGGAGCAAAGCCAAGGCGCTCTTGACCGCAGGCGGCCTTGAGCAGTAAACAAGGGCATGGCCGTCGAAAAGAGAAAGTACAAAAACCGCACCACCTACCGGGCATATTGGCGAAATCCATTTACCGGCAAGATCGAAAAAGGCCCGGCGCGCGAATCATTGAAAGAGGCCCGCAAAGATGACGCGGAAATCAAGGTCAAGCTGGAATACGAGCCTGACTATTTTCTCCCAGAAGGCGCGCCGCCACCTGGCGACTCCCCCACGCTCTATCACCTCTCTCAGCTTTACCTTGCCCGACGGGACTTGGCCGAATCTACCCGCAAAGAAGATTTTTACCACTTCGCCAAAATAGCCCCGGCCTTGGGTTCAATCCCCGCAGGGGAGATCACACGAGAACACCTCAAAGATTTTGAAGCCGAGCAAATCAAGTCAGGAGTTAAGCAAAGCACTGTGCAGCGCCGAATAAGCATAGTCAGGGCGATTCTCAATTGGGCCGTGGAAAACGCCGGCCTTGCTGAAAACCCGGTACAAGGCTACCGATGCAAAGGCGGCGCATGCATTAAGCTTCCTCCTCCCTCCCCGGCCGAAGTTAAAACAATTCTCGCCGTCTCCCCTCCCCACCTTGTGCGGGCAATTCTGTTATCTTACTATCTCGGCGTCCGTGTTGGCCCCTGTGAACTCCTGTCCCTCAAGTGGGAAGACTACGACGTCGACCGCAAAAGAATGCGCATCTGGTCTGCCAAGAAAAACAAAGAGCGGCCGTGGCGCGACGTGGATATTTCCCCTGCCCTGCTACCTCTTTTTCTGGAATGGGCTGTCGAAGATTCGGCCTTGGGGTTGACGCACCTTATCACTTACAAGGGAAAGCCCGTATCCAGCATCAAAAAAGCATGGTGGGGCGCCCTTAAGAAAGCGGGCATTACCCGTCGCATCCGCCTCTACGATTTGCGCCATGCTTTTGCCACAGAAGCGCTTGCCGCCGGGGCTGATATAAAGGCCGTGGCCGACATCATGGGGCATGCCAGCACGGCCATGATCCACAAGCATTATCAGCATGTGGTTGACGCCCAAAAAAAGAAAGTGGTGGAATCGATTCCGGACGTTTTGAGCGGGGTACAGGAGCGGGGTACAAAACAGACGCTTTCGGGGTATTTTTCGTATCCCGACAAAATGATATTTCAATAATTACAATAGTCTATATGCTGGTCGCAGTTTTCACACGGCGGGGGCCACAGGTTCAAGTCCTGTACTGCCCACCAGTAAATTCAGGGCCTTACGATGAAATGCATCGTAAGGCCTTTTTGCTGCCCAACACCATACCCAACACGGAAGGTCAAAAAAAAATGGCGAGGCCGTAAGACGGCACCGCCAGGATGGTTTGCAAAACTGGTATGGTTTTGCATCTCTTCCCCACACCGTCCCCACACGCGAATGAGGAGGAAGTTGGATATGCTCGCACGTTTTTGCGGGCGGGTAGTTTCCTACCCAACACCTACCCACACGCTCCGGGTAAAAGCATTGCACAGCAATAGTTTTCTAGACGTAAAATGTAAACCGTTTGAACCCTCCCTGCGCCGCCCAACACGCATAACTGTTCGACCAGAAGACGTTCTTGAACAAACCACATTTGATCTCGTTATTTTTGACGAAGCATCGCAAATCCCGGTTTGGGACGCCATCGGCGCTATGGCGAGAGGCAAAAAAGTGATTGTGGTGGGAGATCCGAAACAGCTTCCTCCCACAAATTTTTACCAAAAAACCGATGACGCTGATGTTGATGACGACGATTTGCAGATGACGGGTCCGTACGGCTATAGTCAGGCTGCGCTATTTTCCGCAACATGCAGAACTCTCTTGGCCCCATCTCTGGCTATGCGGATGATACGCTCATAAATCGGCGATGCGCCGTATTGGCGCTCATGCCCTGCCGCCAACGGCTCCAAGCCTGACATGACGGCGATACAGACCTTTCCCATAAGCGATTGTAGCCATTCGAAACGAACATTCATGTCGGCGGCGAACTGTCTCCATGAGTGTTCCGCAATTCTGTCAAAACGATACGTCTTGCCGATGGCCATAGCGAATTTCTGCGCCAATTCCGGGTAGGCCATAGTGGAAACCAGGTCGTAGAACGGAGCCAGGTTGATGCCGTTCCCTCTCTGGTACAACAGGGAAAAGTTCTTTCCGTGGGCGTCACAGTTGCCGATGATGTAGTTGAATACCGCGCACTTGATGAACATCTCGCGCGCCGTCTGGTCGAGGGAAAGCGATGGGTGCAGCAGAATCTTGCCACAAGCGGCAAAGCCCGGCCCTCCGTTTTCCTCATACTTGTGCAAGCGGCTGATGCCCATAGCCTGGCAGAAATCCTCCTGATGGATGCGGATGATGTTTACGCCCTCGCGCTGGCGGTCATAACGCATAACCACATAGGCCTGATAATTCCCTATTTGCAAGATTTCCGCGTCTGGTGTGGGGAGCCCCGCCTGGCGAGCAAGTTCCATACAAAACAGCTCGTTGCGATGCAAATCCGGGAAGCGTGATGTGGTGGGTTTCAAAATCGCGGTGGTCGGAGCGAATGAATTGTTTTCCGGCACAAGAAATCGGCCGTTTTCCAAAACAACCGGGAGCTTGTTCTGTGCGCCAGCTATGGACAGTCTGGCCTGGGTTTCCGCAATCAGGCTGCCTTGCGGCATGCCATGATGCTTTTTCAGAAGCTCTTCCAACTCGTCAGTTATGTCACGGTAGGCTGCGGAATGAACCGAAGGCGAAGCGCCTTCCTCAAAGACAGTGAGAGCGCCCGCGCACTCTTGCCCGAACAGGCGCAAAAAATTGTAGATGTCCGCCTCGTCAAGTCTGGCCTCACGGCACAAGTCCTTGTATATAGCTTCCTCCGGTAACAGGTTGTCAAAAAAGGCGGTGCTCTTTTGAGCGGCGAAGCTCTCCGCAGAACAGGGCAAGGAAAGGGAAATCGGCTGATTGTACTTCGCCAGCCATTCCTCCGCATAGGAGAAGGTTACATTGCCCCTGCGGTGCGGGGAAATATGACCGACTGTTTCGCCGTCCCATTGTACAAACAAGATCCCCTTTTCAGCCATCACAGTTCCTTGGGGCGAGCTTTGGCACGAAGATCAACAAGTTGCGTACCCATATCCAGAACACGGATGAGCAGCAGGACTTTTCCAAGCTGCGCGGTATCCTTGCCGTTTTCCACGTTGCTGATGAATTTTGTGCTGGTGTTCGTCTGCATGGCCAACTCGTGTTGGGTCAGCCCGCGCTGCATCCGCACTCTTTTTATTGCTTGGCCCAGCTCTTCCACACCAAAGAAATCTATGGGGAATCTGGTTTCGCTTTGTTTACGCATAAGACTGTCCCTTTCACCGATCGGTCACATTGGGTATGAAACATTTATTTTTACCGAACGGTTATGCCAGAGTAAAATGGCGCATTTTTACCGAACGGTCAAGAAAAGCAATTTTTATTCCTAAACAGCTACTTCCTTCTCCCTTTGACGCCGGGCATGTCTGGCGAAGCAGCCTGCGGCTCCGGCGCAACCTCCGAAAATAGTTTGTCAGCCACGGAAGCGGCTCGCTGCAAAGCGGAATCCGCCAGGTGGGCATAACGTTGAGTCATTTGCGGCGAGTTGTGGGTCAACAGCTTTTGCAGGGTGTAGAGGTCAACTTCGCCCGATGAAGCCAGCCAGCTTGCAAAGGTGTGGCGCAGACCGTGCATAGGGCGGAAGTCGGCGGGCAGTCCGGCCTTTTCCTTGACGCGCTGGGCGATTTTCTTGAACTCCTTGCGCGGCCCGCCATAACGGCCAGGGAAAACAAATTCGTCATCCAGGCGCTCAATGCCTTTCAGGATGGCCCGCGCGGCGGCGGAGAGCGGAATGCGTTCGGTTTTGCCTTTCTTGGCGAATTCGCCGCGCAGGGTGATGAAGCCATACTCAAAATCTATGTCCTGCCAGCGCAGGCCGAGCAAGGCGCTTTTGCGCATGCCGGTAGCCAGCGCGAGGCGCATGAATGCGGCGGCGTTCTGATCCTCTTCTTCGTCCAGGGCTTCCAGGTAGGCTTTCATTTGCGCGGCGATCATGTTTTCGGTCTTGCCGCCGTCCACTGTAGGGTAATTGAAATGGAGCTGTGAAACTTCCGGCATGGGGCAAAGGCCTTTCTTGGCTCCAAAGCGAATCAGGCGTTGCAGCAAGTCCATGGCTCCCTTGATAGTGGCGGCGGATTTTCCGTTCTTGGTCATCTCCGAGCGCATGTGGTCCACGTCCAGGGTGACGATCTCCGCCGGAACTTTTTTGGCAAAGCGCGGCCCGATGTGCAGGCGATAGCGGCTTTCGTCAGTTTCCCAGCGTTTGCGGTCAGGGCGGCTGTCGCGGTAGAGCGCCCAGAGGCGATCAATGGTGGGGCGGGAGGCGTCGGCCAGTCTGACGGCTTCTTCGGCCTTTCGTTTTTCCGCGTTGGGCAGCTCCAACCCACGCGCTCTGTCTGCCCTGATATGCGTGGCTTTGGCGGCGGTCATGCCTTCGCTTTCGCGGCCAACGGGTTCCTAGATCAGCTTCGAGCCCCTTCCCCCCTGGCGGTACATAATGTAATACGCTTTTTCCAGAACATCCGAATCAAGACGCTTTTTCAGGTAAAAATATAGGCTCATCCGGCTGAAGCGTACTTTTGACAAAAAATATGGGT